>NZ_JACJFF010000183.1:0-6403 GCF_014164465.1 Vibrio sp. SG41-7
ATAGAAATCAGTAATTTGTGCAGCTTGATTGGGCTTTACAAAATATTGATAAGCATGAAGAATACTTGATTTCCCTATATTGTTCTTCCCGAATATAAAAACTATATTGTTATCAATGAAACTGATAATGTTTTCATCACCATTGATAGCTCTAAAGCTAGATATTTTTAGGCTTTTTAATTTCATTTTTATCTCTTGTAGTTTTCGCCAAACTGACCCAATAAACTAACAGTGATTAGACAGAAAACTCTGTATTTAACTACAGAGTTTTCTGTCTAGTTTCTTATGCTGTCTATCTTAAGCGACTTACTCCATTTATAACAACAACTTATCGTTCTTAGTTTGTGATTGAACAAGAAAATGTAGATCTTCTTCTGTCTAACAAGATCAAATGTAGAAAAGATGAGTTCTGTATTTAATGGTATTGTTAAAACAAGTTTACTATTGATAATTAAGACAATGTTTCCACTTCCAAACACCCTCTTATTTACTAATCTGTAATTAAGGTAAAATCAGAAAAATATCGAAGTTAACTTAGAGAAACGTATTCTATAGATTCAAACAAAGCGGATTTTAATAACTCCCGACCCTTCATACGTTTACGATCAATAACAAAATTAAATTTTATAAAAACAATTTGATCAATAAGAACTTTTGTAAACTTTGAATTACATACTCTAAAAATAAATCTCCCTGATAAACTTGTCATAATTCCAAATGCTCTTCCAATCTTGATTCGCAACACATGGCACAGATGTGTTGCATATAGACTTCCTATAAAGCCGTTGGGAAGAAGGAGTTTATATTAAAATCAGGAACGAAAAATGAACCAACAACGTCAACTAAGCTGGAAAATAGCAGCCATTCTAGGTACGTCTTTCGGCTTTACTGCACACGCTGCAGAAATGGTCAGAGTCGATAATGATGCATTACTACAACAAAGCCTCGTCGCGCAGTCGAAGAGTGTTGCTCCACTTGAATTAGGTTTTTCTGAAGTTAAACGGGTGGTATTGCCCAATGGAAAAACGAAAGTTCGCTACCAACAAACTCACCTAGGTTTACCCGTCTTTGATACTTCGGTCGTGGCCACCCTTTCCAAGAACCAACCCACTCAAGTGTTCGGTTCCATGGCACAGGGGATCAGTGGTGACCTATCTAGCATCGCGCCAAAACTGAATCAGGAACAAGCGATAGAAGCTGCGATCTCCTCTCACCGCACGTTTACCGTCGGCAAAAAGTCGATTGAAAATAAAAACGCGAAACTGATGGTGAGATTGGATGAGAACCAAGTCGCCCAAGTGGTGTATCTGGTCGATTTCTTTATCGCATCCTCTATGCCAGAACGCCCTTTCTACTTTATTGATGCCACGACTGGCGATGTGCTCCAAAAATGGAATGGGCTAAACCACGCTAAAGCATTGGGTACTGGCCCCGGTGGTAATATTAAAACCACTCGATATGAATATGGCAGTGACTTCCCTAGCTTTCCCATCGACAAGACAGGCACAACTTGTACGTTAGAAAACGATTCTGTTAAGACCGTCGATTTGAGGAACGGAACGTCTGGCAGCGCAGCCTACAGTTACAACTGTGCCGACGGCACCAACTACACCGATCATAAGTACATTAACGGTGCTTACTCGCCTCTTAACGATGCGCATTATTTTGGTAATGTCGTGTTTGATATGTACAAAGAGTGGATGAACACGTCGCCTTTAACTTTCCAGCTGACGATGCGCGTTCATTACGGTACCGATTATGAAAATGCCTTCTGGAATGGCTCATCCATGACCTTTGGGGATGGCAAAAACACCTTTTACCCATTGGTCGACATCAACGTGAGTGCTCACGAAGTCAGCCACGGGTTCACCGAGCAAAACTCCGGCCTTGTGTACCGAAACATGTCGGGCGGTATCAATGAAGCCTTCTCCGATATTGCGGGCGAAGCGGCTGAATACTACTTACGTGGCAGTGTGGATTGGGTGGTCGGAAGCGATATATTCAAATCAGAAGGCGGCTTGCGTTACTTTGATCAACCTTCAAAAGATGGTCGTTCGATTGATCACGCCTCGCAATACTACGATGGCTTGAACGTTCACTTATCTAGCGGTGTTTATAACCGTGCCTTTTATCTTTTAGCGAACAAATCGGGTTGGAATGTACGTAAGGGTTTTGAAATATTCACGGTTGCCAACCAGTTGTATTGGACGGCAAACAGTACCTTTGACGCAGGAGCTTGTGGCGTAGCGAAAGCCGCAGCAGACATGGGCTATGTGGTTGCCGATGTTGAAGATGCTTTTAATACCGTAGGCGTGAATGCAAGTTGTGGTTCAACGCCGCCAACTGGCAATGTGCTGACGAAAGGCACGCCAATTTCGAACCTAAGCGGGAACCAATCCTCAGAGAGCTTCTACACGTTCACTGTTGATTCTGCATCTAGCGTGACGGTTTCAATGTCTGGTGGTTCAGGCGATGCCGATCTTTACGTGAAATCAGGCAGCAAGCCAACGACATCGAGTTACGATTGCCGTCCTTATCGTGCAGGAAACAATGAGCAGTGCAGTGTGAGCGCGCAACCGGGTGTCACCTATCATGTGTTACTGCGCGGATACTCGAACTACTCTGGCCTAACGTTACGTTTAGATTGAGTTAGAGCGAGCCTCTCAAACAAGTTGTAAATCGAGAACTAGCGGTTAACCGCGAAATAAAAACCTACTCACTTTGAGTAGTTTTTTTTATGACACACTGTAGTAGCTAATAATATTGTAAGTTATTTACTGATACGTTTATTAATTTATAAATATCAAGGTTACTTAGGCATTGTTTTATAAAAACAGTTTAAATTGAGATCCTGTGCTGCACAACGAAACAAAAATAACTGACTAACTTTTGAACACATTCACGTTACTGATAGGTTAATCCTTATAGGGCAAATGCTCTATTAATGATAAAAATTAAAATAAGGATTATTTATGAGACCATCTTTTCCTATCAGTATGGTGCTTGCAACGACAGTGGTTGGCTTCCAGTCTTTTGCGCAAAATATTGAGACAACTGATTCATTAGGTATTGCAGAAAGTAGCGCTGCGCAAAAGCAATCTTTGGCGTTACAAATCAGCGAGCGTTATTCCGATCTTGAGCTTTCATTGAAGGCTCAGATCTCAGAAAAGAACTTATCCGCGCCTGTAGATAAATTGAGCTCTACTCAGCCCTACTCTGCATTTTCAAGCCGGATGCAGAAAGCGGATCTTGGTTATCGCAAGATGAAAGGGATCAACGACTTCAGCGACTCTGTGTTAGAGGTTCGCATGGCTGATGAAGCGATGATCGAAGCTTGGAAGAATGGTGAAAACCCGCTGTTTGCATTTGAACCATCAGGCGACGATTCGAATTGGCAATACATTGAAGCGTATGACGTGTACGGACAGGTTCATGAATTAGATGTGTACCAAATGCCAGACGTTCCCGTATTTGTCATTGACAGTAACGGCGCAGAAGAACTCAAAGCAGGCTTAATGGCAATGCAGAGCGAAATGCAGAAACTAGGCACCACCACGCAAATCAATAGCGATAGCAAAACTGACACCAGTACCTCCAAAATTCAGAAACAAACATTCTTAGGCAAAGCGACTCGCTCAATGACGATGTCTGAACCTGAAGAATTGAACACCACCCAATTATCTAAGATTCGTTTGGCCATTGATAGAGAACCTTGGATCTCTGGCAAAGCTGAAATCTACGCTATTGTCACTGGGGTTAATGCAAGCCGTATAGAACCACAGATCGACCTGGTTGAGATGCCTTATCTGGACTACGACAAACAGACGTACTACCCGAACCAGACCGTCATCTTCTGGCCTCGCTACCGTTGGGGCGCTGCAGACATGATCTTGATGGAACACGATGATGGCACCGATTATAAAGCGTTAGCCAAACTGCTAGTTGAAGCCGCAGAAGAGATATTGAAGATGATTCCAGATCCTGAAGTTCAGGGTTATGCGATCATTCCTCAGATCACAGGTAAGATCATTGATGTGATTCCTGAAGGCGTATTAGTCAATGATGATGACTTCGTGGATGTGTATTACACCTTAATGCAAAACACGCCTTATGTTAACCGCCCAGGCGCTGGCGGTAATGCGGTTGCATCGTTTGCACCAGTCACGATTTCACCAACAGAGTAAGTCGTTTCTTATTTAGTTAGGGCTTAAACGCTAGGCCCTAACTCTTCATTATCGAAGGTAAGTCAAACACAAGAGACCTACTCAGAACCTAATTACAGGGAGTAATCAAACACAATGATGTCTTCTAAAAGCGGACGAAACACATCTTTCAGCGCATCATGCTCAGGGTGCGGAAGGTAATTCTGACGACCGTCTTCATCGGCGAATGTCATTAACACCGAGTGGGTATAACCTTGATTCTTGTTTTCAGGGCTGTCATTTAATCCCCATTCTACTGAAGTGACCCCTTCAACCTTGTTTGGCATCGCTTCAAACAGCATCTTTAGTTTTTGAACCTCTGAAGCCTCAGCGTTTTCTTTAAACTTAATCAGTAGAATATGACGAATCATTCCCGTTTCTTTTTGAGTCATTCCTTGTCCTTTCGAGTCGTTCGCTTACTGGTTTGTAATGCTTAACCAACACCCAATAGCGATCTAAATTAGAGAACAACAAAATGCCACACGTTACACAACATGCCAAGGCTAGATCGCTAGAGTTTATAAAATACTCCACAACCCAATAACGAAAAATGCTGCACCCAAGGGCGCAGCATTTCTCATGACAATGGTAAGCACATCTTTAACGTTAATCACGACGACCTGTAAGCTGGATCGTTTGGTCTTGATCTACGTTCTTTTGGAATTGGATTCCGCCGTTAGACGCTTCATTTCTTCCTTCCAGTGTTAAGTCAGATTCAACACGCTCAGCCTTTACTTGATTACCTTCGCTTCTTGCCACTTCAATAGTCCCTGTATACGTACCGTCGGCAGCAAAAGCCGTGTTCATTGAAAGAGCCATTAAGCCTAGTGCGATTAACTTTTTCATACATCACCTCATATTATTTTTAATTATTTGTTCGTTTGGTATCTGTGTTTCTTTGTTGAGGTAACTTTAGCGCTTGAGTGAAAGCCATTCGAGGAAAAGCAAGATTTACCAAATGGAAAATCAAAGGATTAGCGAAGTTCTGACGCTGTTCTGTCTTATCTGTTTTGTACTACCACTATGATATTAGAGTCACATAATTTCTGTACGCCTACCGCACCGAAATTACTGCCTATAAAAGGATTCATTTGGAGAGCCTGTGGACATCAATCTAGACATTCAAAATATCCTCGTTATCAAGCGTATGTATGAACTTCGCAATGTTGGACTGGTTGCGGAGTCGCTAGGAAAAACCTCCGGAGCGATCAGCAAGAACCTTTCGAAATTAAAGTTACAGCTCGACGACGCACTGTTCATTCAAACCAAACACGGGTTTGAACCCACAACTTTTGTTGAAACCAACATCGAAAATTTTGAGCAGATCTTGAGCAGCGTTGAAGCCATTAAACACCAAGTATTTTCGCCAGAAACTTACCAAGGTGATATCAAAATCTACGCGAATACACTGTTCTGGGAGCGCTTTGGCTCGAAGCTCTACTTTGCTCTCAGTAAAGAAGCCCCGCATGCTCACTACTCATTCGTTCGGTGGGGAAGCAATGTGAGGAACAGGCTCATCGACGGCGAAGAATCCATAGCGGTTCATTACTTTGATGAAACCTTGCCACAGTCAATTTCTCAAATGGAATTCGGCAAAGGAAAAGTGGTGTTCTTCGTGAGAGAGGATCATCCAGCGAAAGACTTTGAGTCGCTCGCCAACTACCCAATCATTCTATTTAAAACCCCGGGATGGAATGACAATAAATACCCGATCCTTGCTCGCCTTAGGAATATCGGTTTTCATGTCAACCCAAGAGTGGAAGTCGACCACCCTGCGATGATTCACGATGTTGTGTTCAAATCCGACTATTTTGGTATCACCCTCAATGGCAGCGTACCAGAAGGCTGTCGTAGTATTGATTTACCCGAAAAACTGACGATCGATGTGGGTTATGTGATGAGCTGCCGTCGTTCACAGAAAGACGCGCCTTTGAATCAATGGCTATTCCAAATGTTGAAATCCACCCTAAAAAACAAACAAGCGTAGTTCAGCATTTAACTGCTTAGCTGCTTAGCTGCTTAGCTGTTTAACGACATAACTCCCCTATCATCCAATAAAGAAAAGGCTCCCGAGGGCTGTCTCTTGATCACAAGTCTGGTTAATCAAGAGACTTAGCGAGTTCATACCCTTCAAGGATGGTTTGTAACCTAAGCCATCCTTGCCATAACGTCTTTATAGAAGCGCGACCTGTTCGCTTGGT
>NZ_JACJFF010000184.1:0-6401 GCF_014164465.1 Vibrio sp. SG41-7
ATGCCAGGTGACAACGTTCAAATGACTGTTGAGCTAATCGCTCCAATCGCAATGGACGAAGGTCTACGTTTCGCAATCCGCGAAGGTGGCCGTACAGTTGGTGCTGGTGTTGTAGCTAAAATCTTTGCATAAGATTTGACGAACCACTAGTAAAAAGGGCATCATTTGATGCCCTTTTTCTTCGCTGAAAAAAGAGTTGGATGTTTTGGCATCAATTTTAGCTCTTAGCAAAGAATTAAACGGTCTTTTTGACTAAAATGACTGTTAGATGTGTTGTTTTGCAACGCAAAGGAATGTGCCCTGCAACAGCGGGGTTATTGTCGTCTATATTTAAGACTTATCACAGGTTGGTTTTATGAAAGCAAACGCTGAAACTCCTGATAGCTCAGGCGCAGCAGATACAATGAAGTGGGTAGTCGCTTTTGTACTGTTGGCTGCTGCTGTTGTGGGTAATTACCTGTATGGTGAATTGTCTGTTGTAATTCGCGCTGCAGGTGTAGTTGTGCTGATTGCTGCCGCACTAGGCGTTGCAGCAACAACAGTTAAAGGTAAAGCTGCGATCGATTTTGCAAAAGAATCTCGTATGGAGATTCGTAAAGTTGTTTGGCCTACTCGCCAAGAAACTATGCAAACTACATTGATCGTTTTAGCTGTATGTATTGTTATGTCTCTAGTGCTTTGGGGAATTGACGGCATTATGGTCCGTTTAGTTTCTCTAGCGACTGGGGTGTAGAGGGTTCTGATTCATGAGTGAAGCTCCAAAAAAACGTTGGTATGTAGTTCAAGCCTTTTCTGGCTATGAAGGTCGTGTATCTCAATCGCTACGCGAACATATTAAAATGCACGACATGGAAGAGTTCTTTGGTGACGTTTTAGTACCTACTGAAGAAGTAGTGGAAATGCGTGCAGGTCAACGCCGTAAAAGCGAACGTAAGTTCTTCCCTGGCTACGTATTAGTGCAAATGATCATGAATGATGAATCATGGCACTTAGTGCGCAGTATCCCTCGTGTTATGGGCTTCATTGGTGGTACCTCTGATCGTCCTGCACCAATCACTGACAAAGAAGCTGATGCTATCTTGAACCGTCTAGAGAAAGCGAGCGAGTCTCCACGTCCTAAGACAATGTTCGAAGCGGGTGAAGTGGTTCGTGTGAACGATGGTCCGTTTGCTGATTTCAACGGTACAGTTGAAGAAGTAGATTACGAGAAAAGCCGCATTAAGGTATCTGTATCGATCTTTGGTCGTGCAACACCGGTTGAGCTTGAATTTGGTCAAGTTGAAAAGCTAGACTAAAACTTTAATCTTTGAACAAGCTGTGGATAAATACTTCATAAGTTGTTCAAAATAAAAGAGTATAAAAAACCACCTTTTTAGGGTTGTTAAAGGCGCGAATTATGATTATAATTTCGCGCCTTTTTGCTTCTATCGAAGTAAGAAAGAGTTAATTGAAATTAAGGGGAGCTTGCCTTAGGGCTAGCGCATGTACCCAAAAATTAGGAAATATCATGGCTAAGAAAGTTGAAGCTTATATCAAACTGCAAGTTGCAGCTGGTATGGCAAACCCAAGTCCACCGGTTGGTCCTGCTCTAGGTCAACACGGCGTGAACATCATGGAATTCTGTAAAGCGTTCAACGCAAAAACAGAATCTGTTGAGAAAGGTCTACCTACTCCAGTAGTAATTACTGTTTACAACGACCGTTCTTTCACGTTCGTAACTAAGACTCCACCTGCTGCTGTTCTTCTTAAGAAAGCTGCTGGCGTTAAGTCTGGTTCAGGTCGTCCAAACACTGAGAAAGTTGGTACTGTAACTGACGCTCAAGTTCAGGAAATCGCAGAAACTAAAGCTGCTGATATGACTGGTGCTGACATCGAAGCAATGAAGCGTTCTATTGCTGGTACTGCTCGTTCAATGGGCCTAGTGGTAGAGGGATAAGATCATGGCAAAACTTACTAAGCGTATGCGCGTAATCCGCGACAAAGTTGAAGTAACTAAAGAATACGAAATCAACGAAGCTGTTGCTCTTCTTAAAGAACTAGCGACTGCTAAATTCGTTGAGTCTGTAGATGTTGCTGTTAACCTAGGCATCGATGCTCGTAAATCTGACCAAAACGTACGTGGCGCAACTGTGCTACCTCACGGTACTGGCCGTGAAATCCGCGTTGCTGTGTTCACTCAAGGTGCAAACGCAGAAGCAGCTAAAGCAGCTGGCGCAGATATCGTTGGTATGGAAGATCTTGCTGAGCAAGTGAAAAAAGGCGTAATGGACTTTGACGTTGTTGTTGCTTCTCCTGATGCAATGCGCGTTGTTGGTCAACTAGGTACAATCCTAGGTCCACGCGGTCTAATGCCAAACCCTAAAGTTGGTACTGTAACTCCTAACGTTGCTGAAGCGGTTAAGAACGCTAAAGCTGGTCAGGTTCGTTACCGTAACGACAAGAACGGTATCATCCACACTACTATCGGCAAAGCATCTTTCGAAGCTAACCAGCTTCAAGAGAACCTAGAAGCACTTCTAGTTGCTCTTAAGAAAGCTAAGCCTTCTTCAGCGAAAGGTACTTTCCTGAAGAAAGTAAGCATCTCTACTACGATGGGTGCTGGTGTTACTGTTGATCAAGCTAGTCTTGACACTCAAGCAAACTAATTTGCTTTGGCGCAGATTTAGTATATACTTCTGCGCCTAATATTTGTGGTTGGGTGGTTTTTGAAGCAATTCATAACTGTCTATCCCAAGACCGTAGGCGCTGAACCTTTTTAAGGTGAAGCTTAATAAAACCTACGTAGGCGATGTTGTCGTTTGAAATGAATTTATTCATTTTTGAATAACATCGTAAACGCTCAATGTATTTTATATTGAGTGCTGTAATCACAACCAGAGGTTAATCCAAATGGCTTTAAATCTTCAAGACAAAAAAGCAATTGTTGCTGAAGTCAACGAAGCAGCCAGTGGTGCACTTTCTGCAGTTGTAGCTGACTCTCGTGGCGTTACTGTTGGCGCGATGACTTCTCTACGTAAACAAGCTCGCGAAGCGGGTGTTTACATGAGAGTTGTTCGTAACACACTAGCACGCCGTGCAGTAGAAGGTACTGAGTATGAGTGTCTACAAGACACATTTACTGGTCCTAGCCTACTTGCGTTCTCTAACGAGCACCCTGGTGCTGCAGCGCGTCTTTTCAAAGACTTCGCTAAAGAGAACAAAACATTCGAGATCAAAGCTGCTGCATTTGAAGGCGCAGTTACTGATGCTGATGTACTAGCGACACTACCAACTTACGACGAAGCTATCGCACGCCTAATGATGTGCATGAAAGAAGCTTCTGCTGGCAAGCTGGTTCGTACTATCGCTGCTGTTCGCGACCAAAAAGAAGAAG
Source organism: Vibrio sp. SG41-7 (assembly GCF_014164465.1). Classification (NCBI taxonomy): domain Bacteria; kingdom Pseudomonadati; phylum Pseudomonadota; class Gammaproteobacteria; order Vibrionales; family Vibrionaceae; genus Vibrio; species Vibrio sp. SG41-7. The sequence goes on from NZ_JACJFF010000184.1 coordinate 3,374, forward strand.
CTGCGGCATAAGCCTTGCTTTTCACTGGTTGCTATTTAAACTTATTGTTGACTTAAAAGAGAATTGTTATGTCTATTACTAACGAGCAAATCCTAGACGCAGTTGCAGAAATGTCTGTAATGCAAGTTGTTGAGCTTATCGAAGCTATGGAAGAAAAATTCGGTGTTACTGCTGCTGCTGCAGTTGTAGCTGGTGGTGCTTCTGCTGAAGCTGCTGCTGAGCAAACTGAATTCGACGTTATCCTTACTGGCGCTGGCGCAAACAAAGTACAAGTTATCAAAGCTGTACGTGGCGCAACTGGCCTAGGTCTTAAAGAAGCTAAAGGTCTTGTAGACTCAGCTCCTGCAGCGCTTAAAGAAGGCGTTGACAAAGCTGAAGCTGAAGCTCTTAAAGCACAGCTAGAAGAAGTTGGCGCTTCTGTTGAAATCAAGTAATTATTACTTAATTTCCTAGCCGCAAGGCTATTGGCTGGTGGTTTATTAACCACCGGCCTTTTTGCGCTGTAGGGCTATGACGAATTTCCCGCTGTTTAACCGTCATAATCCGAGCAAAAAAACAGTCATTTTTTCGAAATGATTGTTCAACTACAGTAAACAGCTGTTTGTCACCGCCCCCTCTGAAGAGTGTTTTGGGTGGTTTGGGTCACTTATCAGCGAGCTGAGGAACCCCATGGTTTACTCTTATACCGAGAAAAAGCGCATCCGTAAGGATTTTGGTACTCGTCCACAAGTTTTGGACATTCCATACCTGTTATCGATCCAGCTTGATTCTTTCGATAAATTCATCGAACAGGATCCAGAAGGTCAATACGGTCTTGAAGCTGCTTTCCGTTCTGTATTTCCAATTCAGAGCTACAACGGCAATTCTGAGCTGCAATACGTTAGCTACCGTCTTGGTGAGCCAGTTTTTGACGTTAAAGAATGTCAAATCCGCGGTGTAACTTACTCAAAGCCACTACGCGTAAAACTACGTCTAGTTATCTTTGATCGAGACGCACCAGCAGGCACTGTAAAAGACATTAAAGAACAAGAAGTCTACATGGGCGAAATTCCGCTTATGACAGACAATGGTACTTTCGTAATTAATGGTACCGAGAGGGTTATCGTATCCCAGCTGCACCGAAGCCCAGGCGTGTTCTTCGACAGTGATAAGGGTAAGACCCACTCATCAGGTAAAGTTCTTTATAACGCACGTGTAATTCCTTACCGTGGCTCATGGTTAGACTTTGAGTTCGATCCTAAGGATAACTTATTCGTACGTATCGACCGTCGTCGTAAGCTACCAGCATCGATTATTCTTCGTGCACTTGGTAAATCGACTGAAGAGATCCTAGATCTGTTCTTCGACAAGGTGAACTTCGAAGTTAAAGACCAAACTCTACTTATGGAGTTGGTTCCTGATCGTCTACGTGGTGAAACTGCGTCATTCGACATCGAATCAAACGGTAAAACTTACGTTGAGACTGGTCGTCGTGTTACTGCTCGCCATATCCGTCAACTTGAAAAAGATGGCGTTGAGCACATCGAAGTACCAGTAGAGTACATCGTTGAAAAGATTGCTGCGAAAGATTACATCAACGAAGCAACTGGCGAGATCATCGTTGGCGCAAACCAAGAGATTAGCCTAGAAGCACTTGCTAATCTGTCTCAAGCAGGTCACAAGACTCTAGAAGTGCTGTTCACGAATGACCTAGACCATGGTCCATTCATGTCAGACACTCTACGTGCGGATAGCACAGTAGATCGCATCTCTGCATTGGTAGAAATCTACCGCATGATGCGCCCTGGCGAGCCACCAACGAAAGAAGCTGCAGAATCATTGTTCGAAAGCCTATTCTTCTCTGAAGATCGTTACGACCTATCAACTGTAGGCCGTATGAAATTCAACAGCTCTATCGAGCGTGAAGAAGAAGAAGAGCGCGGTACTCTGGATGAATCAGACATCATCGAAGTGATGAAGAAACTGATCGGCATCCGTAACGGTATTGGTGAAGTGGACGATATCGACCACCTTGGCAACCGTCGTATCCGTTCTGTAGGTGAAATGGCAGAAAACCAATTCCGTGTTGGTCTAGTTCGTGTAGAACGTGCCGTTAAAGAGCGCCTAAGCCTTGGTGACCTTGATGCAATCATGCCTCAAGATCTTATCAACGCTAAGCCGATCTCTGCTGCAGTTAAAGAATTCTTTGGCTCTTCACAGCTTTCACAGTTTATGGACCAAAACAACCCATTGTCAGAAGTTACGCACAAACGTCGTATCTCTGCTTTAGGTCCTGGTGGTCTTACTCGTGAGCGCGCAGGCTTCGAAGTACGTGACGTTCACGTAACTCACTACGGTCGTCTATGTCCGATCGAAACGCCTGAAGGTCCAAACATCGGTCTAATTAACTCGCTATCTGCGTTTGCACGTTGTAACGATTACGGTTTCCTAGAAACTCCGTACCGTCGTGTAGTAGATGGTGTAGTAACAGAAGAAGTTGATTACCTGTCTGCAATCCAGGAAGGTCAATTCGTAATCGCGCAAGCAAACACTATTCTTACAGAAGAAGGTACGTTTGCAGATGAGCTAATCACAGCTCGTCAAAAAGGTGAATCTGGTCTTCACCCACGCGAGCACGTTGACTACATGGACGTTGCGACAAACCAAGTAGTATCTATCGCTGCTTCGCTTATCCCGTTCCTAGAACACGATGATGCGAACCGTGCATTGATGGGTGCCAACATGCAACGTCAAGCGGTACCAACACTTAGAGCTGATAAGCCTCTAGTAGGTACTGGTATTGAACGTAACATCGCAGTTGACTCTGGTGTTACAGCGGTTGCTAAACGTGGTGGTCAAGTTCAGTCTGTAGACGCTTCTCGTATCGTAGTTAAGGTTAACGAAGATGAATTGGTACCTGGCGAAGCTGGTATCGATATCTACAACCTAACTAAGTACACGCGTTCGAACCAAAACACATGTATTAACCAACGTCCAACTGTACTTCCTGGTGAACCAGTTGCACGCGGTGATGTTCTTGCTGATGGTC
>NZ_JACJFF010000185.1:0-6000 GCF_014164465.1 Vibrio sp. SG41-7
GATATGTTCTAAGTTCTAAGTTTAAGCTCTAAGCTCTAAGCTCTAAGCTCTAAGCAATACTGAGAGATTAAAGCTTGATAGTAAACTCTTCTCCAGTATTCTCGGCAATCACCAAATGACTGCGCGTCTCGATGTACTCTATCTGCTCTTCTTCAAGAGAATATGGCATAACAACTTTGAGCTCATTGATCCCTTCCAGCCTAGCTAGCTTAAGTAAGGTAACAATGTTTGACTCATCACTTTTACGCGTCGACATTGATTTTAATGCCATCTGCCATAAACGATCTTCAGGGCTTGCTAGCTCTTTAATGCTATCTCGCCAGACGGTACTGAATACTGGCGCAATTGTGGTTAGTGCTTCCAGAAAAGTCCATTTTTTACTGCATGAGGCGCCAAGAAAGGTTGTGTAATCGAACTCTACACGCGTCTCTATCTGTTTTTCCATGATGTCCCCCGACACTTTGACAACACAATATACTCAATATCTATCAACTCTTTCTTTATAGCAATAGGATATAGAAGAATAGTCTTTTATGACCTTTTGATTGGTTAAAAAGGCATATAAAAATCAATTTTGTAACAAAATAAGCACTGAATAATCATATATGCACCTATTTGATTAATATTTTAGAGATAAAACTTATCTATCTATTTTATATCAATTATCCGGCTCGCTTTTTTGTATTGAATACGCCAGCCAGACCATGTTGGCAGCTCCCAACGTTTTGGTGATAACTTTCGGCTACCCGATTGATAGTGTACGTAAATCAGCTTTCGTGCGGGCAAGTATTCTACATCAAGTTGCAAGTCGGCAAGGCTCAGTGCAAACGGGTATTTTTCAGAGAACTCTGAATAGAGCCAACTTGGAATCCCATCGAAAGGTATGTCTGCATGGTCGAACATTTCCAATTCGCTCACATCAGTGACACCTAGCACCTCAAGCTGCTCTATCAACCATAGCTCAAAGTTAATGTTCTCAATTTCTGGTGTGTATTGGGTTTGTTCATCGAGACCGAGTTTCACATAAAGCTGCCAGTGTTTGATTTCTTGAGTGCGAACCTTTGCAAAACCGGGAAGTTGGACGCCTTTTAACACAAGATCGACAATAGGCTTTAATGATAGTTGCCCTTCAGCCGCGACGAGCTTGGTCGTAATTGTACGGCCTGCGTACACCAAAGCCATCTCGGTAAAGACACCATCATCATTTACTCTTGTTTCACCTTGCTCCCAATCTCCGAGTTCAGCTTCGATGATAAGCTCAAGAGGAATAGGTGCCGTGACCGTCGCTAAGGTCAGTGTTTGCTTAACACCTCTTCCCGGCAAACTATGGGTATCAAGCACCAACATCGCTTGTGCATTGTCCGGGAAACGATTCTGACGGCCGAGTACGACCTCTAACACTCCATTAGCAAAGGCTTCTTTCCTCTTCAGTCGGCGCACAAACACCAGCTCAGGATGCAAATGCACAATAGTCTTAAGCAGTTCAATACGTTGGAAACGTGACGCGACTTCTAACTGAGGAAGTTCAAACACCTCACGCATTTGCTTTGCCAGCCCTTGTGCTTCATTCAGTGCCTGTTGGTCGATTTCTAAATGCGGATAATCGCGACCACGAACAATCTGAATTAACAGGCTTAAGTCACACCCTTCTTTCTCTTGCTGAGCGAGTGCTTCAAGATGTTCTGCATTGCTCGGCAACTGATACAAACGAGCAGGAACGGACAACGCCGCGGTGAGATCGACCATCGCTTCTTTTAATGCTTTGGTTTTGATTCGAGTAACAATATCGGCATACAAAGCATCAATCGGCAGCGGATACAGCTTTTTGCCATGCTCGGTAATTTGATGGTCGCTATTAATCGCCTCCATCGTGAGCAAGGTTTGAGTCGCGCTGTTTAATGACTTCTCAGGAATAGGATCAAGGAAGGACAAGCTCTCAAACGGAGCACCACAACATGCCGCGGCCAACATAGGTTCTGTCAGCTCTTCACGCTGCAATTCAGGTGGTGTGACTAACTCTAACGCCGCATGTTCGCCATATAGACGCACACAAATGCCATCCATCACTCTACCCGCACGGCCAGCTCGTTGTTTGGCACTCGCTCGTGATATGGATTTAAGCATCAGTGTGGTTCTTCCGTTTCGTTGAACGGTACGTCTTTCTAACCCTGAATCTATCACCACGCCAATATCAGGTATGGTGAGGGAGGTTTCAGCAACGTTGGTCGCCAAAATGACCTTTCTCAGGCTATTACCTTCAGTATTGATATTACGACCCGATAACGCTAGATCTCGTTCTTTTTCACAGACCGACGCATGCAATTTCACTACTTGGATGTCTGGATTCTTTGCCAAGGCTTGTTCACATTGCACGATCTCTTTTTTACCCGGTAGGAAAACCAAGATATCGCCATGTGAAGCGATCAGTTGATGATTCACTTCTTCAGCAATGCGTTGCTCTAGATGTCGAATATCGGGCAATGCTCTTGACTCATTCGCCCTGTGTTCAATAGCAACTTGATAAGTTCGGCCTTCACAGCTAATTCGATTCGCATCCAAGTAATCAGCAAGACGCTCCCCTTCAATGGTTGCTGAAGTGATCACCAAGCGATGGCTCTCTTTTTGTTTGAGAATCGCCACCAGCAGATCAATGTCCCAGCGCCTCTCGTGAAACTCATCCACCACAATCACATCAAAACTGGCTAATCCGTCTTCTGATAACCAACGCAGCGCGATACCGGGAGTCACAAAAACAACGTTCGTTTGCTCGTTGTACTCCGACTCAAGCTTAATCGCATAGCCAACCTTGCTACCAAGCTTCTCACCCGATTGCTGTGCGAGGTATTTAGCCAATGACGTACACGCGATGCGTCTTGGCTCCACCACCAACACTCGTCCATGCTGGGAAGCCCAAATTGGCAAACGCGTTGATTTACCCGATCCGGTTTCAGCTTCGACTACAAGGTGAGAATTGGCGATTTGCTCGTGGAATACGTTTTGATAAGGATCGATAGGAAGTAATGACATAAAAAGGAGGCGTCGCGAAAAAGTGTGAGCGAAGTATAACGAATTATGGCGCTAGAATTCGATAAGTGTGGGACATGGGTAAGAATATCATTTTGTTTGCAAAGATCGGAGGGAAACTATTTACAATTGAATAACTAAACCGTTATCATTTTTCGGTTACCCTTTCTCCCATATTAGGCATCCAATGAACAACGATAAACGCCCTCTATATATCCCTTATGCTGGTCCTGCTCTACTAAGTACCCCTCTTCTAAACAAAGGCAGCGCATTCTCTGCTGAAGAGCGCAGTTCTTTCAACCTTGAAGGCTTGTTACCGGAAACGACCGAAACAATCCAAGAACAAGTAGGACGTGCATACAAGCAATATTGTAACTTCGAAAGTGATATGGATAAGCATATCTACCTTCGTAACATCCAAGACACTAATGAAACGCTTTTTTATCGTTTAGTTCAAAACCACATTTCTGAAATGATGCCTATCATTTACACGCCAACGGTTGGCGCAGCATGTGAGAACTTCTCAAATATTTACCGTCGTGGCCGTGGTCTGTTTATCTCATACCCGAACCGCGATCGTATCGATGACCTACTGAACAATGCGACAAACCACAACGTTAAAGTTATCGTGGTTACGGATGGTGAGCGTATTCTTGGTTTGGGAGACCAAGGTATCGGTGGCATGGGTATTCCAATTGGTAAGCTAGCATTGTACACAGCTTGTGGCGGTATCAGCCCAGCTTACATGCTACCTATCGTGCTCGATGTGGGTACAAACAACCCTCAACGTCTTGCAGACCCAATGTACATGGGCTGGCGTCACCCTCGTATTACAGGTGCTGACTACGATGCATTCGTTGAAGAGTTCATCCAAGCGGTTCAACGCCGCTGGCCTGATGCATTAGTTCAGTTCGAAGATTTCGCACAAAAGAACGCAATGCCACTGCTTGAGCGTTACAAAGATCGCCTCTGTTGTTTCAACGATGACATCCAAGGCACAGCAGCCGTAACGGTTGGTTCTCTACTTGCAGCATGTAAAGCAGCAAACAGCAAACTTTCAGATCAACGCATCACCTTCTTAGGTGCCGGTTCTGCAGGTTGTGGTATTGCTGAAGCTATCATTGCTCAAATGGTGTCTGAAGGTATCAGCGATGCACAAGCACGCTCTCAAGTTTACATGGTTGACCGTTGGGGTCTGTTACAGGAAGGCATGCAAAACCTGCTTGATTTCCAACAGCGTCTCGTTCAAACCAACGAAAACACCAAAGACTGGGAAAGCGACGGCACTGGTTTCTCTCTACTAGACGTTGTTCGCCACGCGAAACCAACCGTATTAGTTGGTGTATCTGGTGCTCCAGGTCTGTTCAGCAAAGAAGTCATCAAAGAGATGAACCTACACTGTGAACGCCCTATCGTGTTCCCACTGTCTAACCCAACAAGCCGTGTTGAAGCAACTCCAAACGACATTATTCGTTGGACTGATGGCCAAGCACTGGTTGCGACAGGTAGCCCATTTGAGCCAGTCACTCATAACGGCACCACTTACCCAATCGCCCAGTGTAACAACAGCTACATCTTCCCAGGCATTGGCCTTGGTGTATTGGCTGTGAATGCGTCACGTATCACTGATGAAATGTTGATGGAATCAAGCCGTGCGCTTGCTACGTGTTCTCCACTTGCTATCAATGGTTCAGGTGCGCTACTTCCACCATTGGAAGAGATTCACACCGTATCTAAGAAGATTGCTCTTGCCGTTGGTAAGAAAGCGATTGAACAGGGCGTTGCTCTAGAGATCACTGAAGAAGCTCTTCAACAAGCGATTGACCAGCACTTCTGGCAGCCGGTTTACCGTCGCTACAAGCGTACTGCATTCTAATAAAGCGTGCTGCGCTCTGAATAAAAAGCGCACTGCGCTTGGAATAAAGAGCGTTAACTACTCTTATAAGAGCCTCTGCAACTGCAGGGGCTTTTTTCTTTACACTGTCTTGTCTTTTTAACTGATTTTTCTCATTTTTTTTTGGTATTATCGAGCACTCAAAAATTAATGCTCAGTCAAAGGACCATACCGAGAGTGAAATTTGATTCTCACATTATCCGTAGCTACATAAAAAAAGCTTACAAAAAACTGCAAGGTTTTCTGTTTGGCGCTTTCCTCGTGTTCTTAGTTGGCAGCGCTGCGGTTATTGCGATCGATTATTGGGTTTCATGGCAAGCGGAAGATCGCATCATCTACGATATTGATGACGTGCCCGAGCTTGAGGTCGCGGTTGTGCTTGGCACAAGCAAATATCTGGGTAGAACACTCAACGACTATTATAAACACCGAATCGAAGCCGCGATTGAGCTGTTCGATCGTGAAAAAGTTGACCAATTTCTACTGAGTGGCGATAACGCTCATCGCTCTTACAATGAGCCGTGGACGATGAAACGCGACTTGTTGAAAGCGGCTGTCCCCGATGAACGCATCAATCTAGATTACGCAGGTTTTAGAACCTTGGACTCGATTGTTCGCGCTAAAAAGATATTCGATACTGATAATTTTCTGATCATCACTCAGAAATTCCACTGTGAAAGAGCGCTCTTCATCGCCAATTCTTACGATATTCATGCGCAGTGTTTGGCGGTTTCAGGGCCAACCCACCATTCGGGAACCTCAATACGTTTACGTGAAGTGTTTGCGCGCACCAAAGCATTCCTTGATCTGTATATTATGGGAACAACGCCAAAGTTCCTTGGACCTAAAGAGCCAATTCAACCCAGTCCAAAACCGGAATCATTTCCGATTCCAAATCCTATTACTGACCCGACTGTAAACCCTGTTGTTGACCCTACAGCAAGCCCTATTTTAGAACCAGCAGAGACCGATGTGTAGAAAACTACACATTTTGAATTTGTTGCCTCACACTTCCCCATTGTTAAGCAAAAACACACCAACACTCCTTTATTAACTTGAGTAACATTCTTCCAACAAAGTCT
>NZ_JACJFF010000186.1:0-5976 GCF_014164465.1 Vibrio sp. SG41-7
GAGGCTTTGGCGGCGGGATTTCCGATAGCGAGCGGGATAATTGAAGGCGCCTGCCGGCATCTGATTAATGACCGCCTCGATATAACAGGAGCAAGATGGGGGCTAGATGGCGCCGAAGCCCTTTTTAAAAATTCGCTCGTTAAAGTCCAGTGGCGACTTTGATGGCTACTGGCAGTTTCATAAGCAGCAATCAAAGCAGCGTTGCTATACCTTCCAAGCAGCATGATTGGATAATGGACCGTCGTCTGAAAGGAACTACACCCAAATTAGATTAATAAATTATGCAAATGAGAGCACTTCAGTTATTTGCACAGTAAATCTAGCTATGTGAATAAGATTTAATCAAAACAATGAGGACAGGGATTGTAAGAGTAAAAGACGCCTCCAAACAATTTTGTAGAGCGGTGGAATGGTTATAAGACTCTTTCGAGTGACTTCAAAAGTTACCACGTAGGAAAAAGCCCCTGATATTAGCATTGCTAGTATCAGGGGCTCAGATGTTAATCTTCTTCTACCAAGCTCACGTCATCTGAATAGTCTTCGATGCTGCTAGCATCAGGCTTAGTACGACCATTTAGTGTGTGGAAACGCTTGCGACCACGAGCCAGTTGAACATACTTTAGCCATACGCGTTCTAGTTTTGACTTCGCTTTGCCTGGGTGAACCAGTACTTTAACGAAGTGTTTTTCTTCAGCGTTTTCTGGTTGCAGTTCACCAGACTCCAAACCAAGCATGGTGTCACCATAAAGGGTTAGGATTTCTTCCTCTACAAGCGTAAAATCACCCGACTTGGCAAAGCCTCGTGGGAATTTAGTGTTGTCGTAAAAACGTTTTTTGCCATGACGAAATTGAGTGTCTGACATTATGGTAGCCTCTATAAATACCTACATGGGGAACTAGAGCGAAAAGTAGGCGGAAAATTCATAAAAGAAAAACAAAACCTTTTTATCTTAACTATTGAATATTTTTATTAAATTGGGTGTAGATCTTTTAGAGAGACGAATCTTTAGATAATAACCTTTTAGATCAGATAGATAGATTTTGATCAAGATGTAAAGGGAGCCATTTTGTGGTACTTATCAGTTCTCACACAGAACAAGTGCACAAAAGGCCCCCTAAATGACTCTAGCTTACTCAAATACAAAAAATATTTCTTCCTTTTCTGAAGCTCTTTTAAAGCTTCAGGGCATGATCGGTTATTTGGAAAGCAAACAGGCTCAAGAGCTAGAGCACGGGGCGATAGAGAGCTATATTCATGATGAAGGGCATGAAGTTTTAAGAAAATTGTTACAACCGACATTGTTCAGAGCATCCCTTTAAAATTTTATTTTTCAGGGATCGTCAGATAAGCGTTTATTTCTTAAAATAGCACCTCTAAATTTGGGTCGAACTGATTGACCAACAGCTTCCTCAAGATGAAAAGCAAGAAATCACCCCGGGCGAAGCCGTTAAAGGTATGATCATGAACGGCCTTGGGTTCTCCAATCGGCCATTGAGTTTAAGTCCTCAATTTTTCACTAATCTTCCGCTCGAACACCTTTTTCGTACTGGAGTTGAAGCCAGTCACTTCAATCGCCACAAGTTAGGAAGAACCCTAGACCAATGCTATGACTTCGGCTGCGAAAGCCTGTTTTCTTTGCTCGCTCACCAGGCATGCGAGATTGAGCAGGTTGACACCAAGTTCAATTCATTGGATTCCACAAGCTATTCGCTGACAGGCCAGTATGCTTGTGATGAAGAAGATACGTCAGACGGTGATGAAATTCCTATTCAAATAAAGCACGGGTACAGCAAAGACCATCGCCCCAACCTAAAACAAGTGGTTCAGGAAATGATTGTGAGCCAGGATGGTGGTATCCCGTTAGCTTGTAAAAACTGGGACGGGAATGCATCCGATACTACGATTTTCAAAGAGCGGGCGAAGGCGTTAGTTGAAGAGTTCAAAGCGACTGATGCGCCTAAGTTCTGCGTTGCTGATAGCAAACTGTACCATCAGGCCAACGCAGAGTTTTTATCGCAGCTTAATTTCATCACCTTGATACCGTCAACAATAAAGCTCGAACGGCAGCATATCGACAACGCCCTTAAACAAAATGACTGGATTAACCTAGACGATAATTATCGATATGTTGTGGTTAAGGTTAACCATTTTGACATGGCTCAACGCTGGTTGGTCGTTTATTCTCAAGCAGCCCATGAGCGTGCTCAAAAAAGCGTCAAAAGGCAGGTTGCCAAAGAGCTCTCAACATTAGAAAAAAACTTGTTCCACTTGCAGGCGCAACGTTTTGCTTGTGAAACCGATGCCCTTAAGGCACTGGCAGAACTCGCGAAAAAGCAGAAATACCACCACCTGACACATACAGAATCCATTGCCCATAACCAATGTGAAGGGAAAGGTCGCCCTAAAAAGAACGCCCCAGTAAAGTCTGTCAATTGGCAAGTGCTTGGCAATATATCTGTAAATGAAGCGGCGAAAGCCCAGAGAATTGAACAAAAATCCTGTTTCGTTCTGGCTACAAATGCGAGTAAGAACGACCTATCGGACGAAGAGATTTTTTACCGCTACAAGGCCCAGTCTAGTGTCGAGCGTGGCTTTCGTTTTTTAAAGGACCCGCTCTTTTTTGTCTCGTCCTTGTTTATAATAAAGCCCAGCAGAATTGATGCGCTACTAATGGTAATGACCTTATCCTTGTTGGTCTATTCCATTGCCCAGCGACGCCTGAGAGCCAATATGGCTCAAGTACAGGCGACGGTTCCTAACCAAATCAATCAACCGACAGCAACCCCGACGTTACGCTGGATATTTCAGTGCTTCGAAGGCATTAATCTGGTTCAGGTGGATAACTGCTATGAGTACTCCAAAATCCATCTTGATGGCATGGATGAACTGAGAAGGCGTGTAATTTATTATCTCGGTGGCCGAGCGCAGCACCTATACAAAAATCGAAATTTTACGCCAGGGGTCTGATCAATGTCGGATACATAAAAACCGCCTCCTCTTGCTCCTATCAAGCATGTTTTCTCTGCACAGTTTTTAAACTTTTTCTGGTTGTAACTTGTAAAACGGAGGTGGCTAGTATAAATTAAAACCACTGACCGATCGGTCAGCCAGCAAAATGGGGAATAAAATACAATGAACCACAATCCAATAACAAATGATGAATCCACCGTCAGTGTAGATATGAACGCGACGTTTTCGGCTCAACAAGCACGCTTTCGTTCAAACTCAAATCCCGATATTAAATCGCGTCAAGAAGATCTTGCACGCTTGAAGACGCTACTCGTTCGTTATCAAGACCAACTCATCGAAGCTCTATCTGAAGATTATGGCCAAAGAGCAAAATACGACTCTTTGATCTCCGATATCACGCCTTCGTTGCATTTGATTGACTACAACCGAAAGCATCTAAAAAAATGGATGAAGCCTTCTCGTCGAGGCGCCGGTTTGATGCTTCAGCCTGCAAAAGTGCGTGTTCATTATCAGCCACTAGGTGTTATTGGAATCATTGTTCCTTGGAACTTCCCTATCATGTTATCAATCGGCCCACTTGCTACAGCTTTAGCCGCTGGCAATACAGCGATGATGAAAATGTCTGAGTTCACACCCGCAACAAACCGTGTGTTGAAAAAGATGTTGAGCGAAGGGTTCAGTGAAGATCAAATCTCGATCATTGAGGGTGAAGCGGATATCGCAGCGCAATTCAGCGCCCTTCCGTTCGACCATATAATGTTTACTGGCTCGACAGCCGTTGGCAAACATGTGATGAAAGCAGCTTCTGCTAACCTAACCCCGGTGACGCTTGAGCTAGGTGGTAAATCGCCAACCGTTATCGCACCGGATATGGATATCATGGACGCAGTTCAACGAACCCTATTTTCGAAAAGTCTCAACGCTGGTCAAATCTGTGTCGCACCAGACTACATCCTACTCCCTAAAGCGAAAGTAAATGAGTTTGTTGACGCTTATAAAAGTTACTTCAAAACGCTCTACCCTGCGGGACTTGAGAGCAAAGATCTCACCTCTGTGATCAATTTACGTCAATACACTCGACTAAAAAGTGTCATTGAGGATGCAGAGCAGAAAGGCGCAACCATTCATACTGTCAGTGAGCAAGCTCAAGATGACGTAAACCACCGTATGACTCCGCATCTGCTGACTGAAGTCAACGACGATATGCTCGCATTGCAAGAAGAGTTGTTTGGTCCAATATTGCCTATCGTCCCTTATGACTCTTTGGATGAAGCTATTGATTACATTAACGACCGTCCGCGTCCACTGGCTCTTTACATCATGAGTCATGACAACGAAGTACAAGAGAAATTACTGTCTAAGACGCATTCCGGTGGCGTGTGCATCAATGACTCTCTTGTTCATGTTGCAGTGGATGACGCTCCCTTTGGTGGCATTGGCCCATCGGGCATGGGGCATTATCACGGGATCGAGGGATTTAAAACCTTCAGCCATGCGAAAACGGTTCTGAGCCGAGGAAAAATCAACTACACAAAACTACTGCACCCTCCGTATAATAGTGTGTTCAAGAAATTGATTTTTAAAGTGATTAACCGATGACCACCAAAAGACAGCAGATTTTAGATTCCGCACTTCAACTCTTCGCTGAACAAGGTGTTGAAGGCACATCAACCGCTCAAATTGCCAAAGCGGCAGGTGTAGCAAAGGCGACTCTGTTCCATCACTTTGAAAACAAATCACTACTGGTTGATGAGCTATTCAGAGAGTTGAAGCAGGCGCTGTTTAATAGTATTTTTCAGGATCTAGATTCGAGGTCAGAACCGCTCTATTTAAAGATGAGCCAACTGTGGAAAGTCGGGATCGATTGGGCTGCTGCTCATCCAACAGCGATGAAGTTCTTTTCTAACATTCATTTTCATCCGGCAACCGAAGCGAGACAGACCATTGTGTCCGAAATGTTTGCTACCTTGGATAACAATGTACGTTTAGGACAAGAAGCTGGCGACCTGATGACGTTAGACATCGAATTAGTGCGCTATTTCATCAATAGCCATTTCTTAATATCGGTCAACTGGCTGCTAGACCAACCACAGCTATCCGCAGAGCAACAGCAGAGCTATGTTCAGCAAAGTTTTGACATGTGTTGGCGAGCGATTGGTGGCCAAACCCAATAATTAGTTTTATTGCTTTCTCTCTTAACAAAGCCAGCTTCTATAGTTGGCTTTGTTTTTTGGGTACACTGGACAAATTAAATCCATAAGTCTTCCATTCTTCTCGGTTTCGATACCGTGACAGCCCTCGCAATCAATAGCTAAGCCACGTACACTACCCGTCTCAAAATAAAACACCATCAGAAGGCTTAGATTTGCAAACTCTAGAACAACTACAATCCGGACAATTATTGGGATCAACACATTTGAAACTGGCAGAAGGCCTCAAAACGTTCCCAATGGAAATCATAGAGCTTGCAGACACCCTTGAAGTACTCGACCTTTCAGGAAATACCTTGTCAGAGCTTCCGAAAGAATTAGCGAAGCTGACCAAGCTGCGCATTATCTTTGCTTCTAATAACCAGTTTACTCATCTTCCAGAAATGTTAGGCGACCTGCCAAACCTTGAGATGGTCGGCTTTAAGACCAATCAAATCAAAACCGTTAGTGAGCAATCCTTACCACAGAAATTACGTTGGTTAATTCTGACTGATAACGCTATTGAAGTGCTGCCTGAAAGCTTAGGACACCGCCCAAGGCTGCAAAAACTCGCTCTGGCGGGAAATCAAATGGGTGTAGATCTTTTGGAACGACAAGAGATCTTTTCAAATCAGTCAGTTAGAGGTTCTGAAAATGCAAAAGAGGCCAGTTTGTGGTAGTTATTTAGCTACGAAACACAATAACTCCCCAAAAAGGCCTCTTTATGACCGCAGCATACGTTAACTCACAAGATCTTTCATTCTTTTCTGACGCCTCCGAGCAATTAAATGCCATGGTCGACCACCTGAGTTCAGC
>NZ_JACJFF010000187.1:0-5914 GCF_014164465.1 Vibrio sp. SG41-7
CGTTGGTGTTACCCAAGACATATCAGGTGTCGCTGATTTACTATCAAACCACGTCGGTTCTAATTCTTCTCGGATAAGCTTTTGGATTTGGTTCTTATTGATAGGAGATAGATGGTCATTCATATTTGTTAGATTAGGCACTGGCAAGATTAGCATTGGTTGTTGAGTAAACCGAGTTTAACGTAAATCTTCTTGGCCTGCACTTTACCCTAGCTTCCTTTCAGTGCGATCTTTGTTTCAGACTTACTGGTGGAAACATACTTTGCCATACTTGTGGTTATTCGTAGTTTGCTAATTTAGCAAAAGCGCTGGCAAATAAATGTCCAGAAACGTGTTTGAATGGGGCCGATCAATCTGTGGATGCCCAAGACAACCAGTATGATACTTTATTACTCAGTTGTAGCGTGACTCAGACTTTGTAGTAGGAATTAGTATGAATCTTTATTTCTGGGTGAGTATCATTTAGAACGGTACAAACAGGGTTACTTGACTGCTTGGTATGAGACTTTATTCCTCTCCTACAATACGCAGTACTTATGGAACATTCTGCCCTAAAAGCATTTAAGGTAGATCCTAATCGCCGCGATGTAGAATTGATTTATCTCAAGCCCAAAGGTGACACATCTAGTAGCAATTGGAAAATTAGAGCTTCACTAGATGTTTGGGGAGCGGAAACGATCCCTGCTGACGTGCTAAATGACTGGTGTGTTTTCCGTGATTGGTTATTGCAATTCAATCTCGGTGGCCGTACTCATATCTCTGAGAGATTGAAAGATCATAGATTTATTACTTTCCACACGCAGAGTCATCTTGAATACACACTTGAAAATTTGTACGGAGAACTGAACAGTGAAGAAGATAAAAATATGTTGTACGCATTGTTAAACCCTAACAAACGATTGATGAATGATGAATGATGAATGATAAATGATGAATGATGAATCGTCACGAATTGATAGTCGTGGTAATGGCTTCAACAGTCCATTGAAATACTCATCGGAAATTTTAAAGATGATTGCGGGAGAAAAGGGTAGCAACAACCAGCGAGGCTGGACAATTGATGGTGTGTTTGAAAATGAAGCGATAGAACACTATGAGCCCATTCAATCAGGTTATGCTTTCCGATTAAAAGGTATGTCCACGGTAGTTACAGTGACATTGACGCCGAACGCAGAGACTGGCTGGGTCGATTACAAGCTGAGTCATTACATTAAAACTCCAGAACAAATGAGCAAATATGTTCCAAGTAGACAATCGGGTGACTATCTTGAGTATGCCTTGCAACGTGGAGTAACAACGATTACCGATTTTTATAAAATCGCAGTACGCAATGGTCACATTCCAGATGACTCGTGGCTAATAGCGAATAGTTAAAGTTAATGATGACATTTTTGACTTTCACATGTGAAAGTGAGAAACACAAAAAAGCCCTTCTGTTGTAGAAGGGCTCTCAATAGATAACCGACATAAAGCGTTAAGCTGCCTTTTCATCTTCCCCAGATTCAGCATTGTCGGCTTCGGATGCAATTTCTTCATCAGTAGTTTCTTGAGTTGGAGCAGCTGCTTCAACTTCATCTTTCTTGCCTTTGGAGTGCGCTGAGATGCGAGCTCGCTTCTCAATACCAATAATTCGGCCAGCAAGTTTGATTAAGCGTTGTTGCCATTGATAAGTGGCGTCTTTGCGCTGTTTGCTTGTGAGGATACTATTTAGCCATAGAGTATCGACTAACAACATCAAGTTATCTAACTTGCGCACTAGGTGAGCAAATTGAGCTACTTGTGGTGAGTTGATCTCGATATCGTACTGGTTTGGGCTTGTATATTCTGGAGCGCCTTCAATTCCGTTGTCTTCCATCAGTTTTTGTAGCTGATTAGTGGCGGTATCAAGATCAACGGATACTTTCTCGATGTGCTCCTGGATGATGCTTTCTACTTGGTCAATTTCATCTTGTTCACCAATGATTCGCAAAATAACATCAATCGAAAACAGTGAATCGGAAACGTGCTGAAAGCTGCGTTCGACTACACGTTGAGCTTGCAGACTGTTCACTTTCAGCACTCGTTTGAATACAGGGCGAGAAAGGTCCGCATTGTTGCGCTCTTTTTTGGTTGGTTGTTGTTCCAAAGAGGTTTCTGCTAAGTCTGTCATTTCTTTCTCCTTCAATTGAATACAGATACAGATAAACGCAGATACAGGATAAAAGGTCTATTGACGAATCCTTAGCTACAAATGTGCCCAGAACGGGCAGATAGAACGATTTATTACATTTTACGAGAAGTGCTATAGTAAAGACTCTTTAGTCGCTCTGCGGCTTTATGTGAGATAGCTGGTCTCCACAAACAATCAGCATTAATCATATGCCGTATGGCATTTCAAAACCCAATCGGGGGAACAATACCCCGACCAAGGGTGTTGCTCCCCTTAGTTTTATAAGGAGTAACACCATGCACATCATCACTTTCGTTTTTGTTATCGTAGCTAGTCTTGGCGCATTGTACGTAGGAGCAATGGTATTTGCGAAAGCATTTACTTTTCTTGCGTTGCAGTTCCAGAACTTAGGTTTCTTCTTTTGGAACAAAGCGAGTAACAAAGCGCGCTCTGTACAGGCCGTTATCAAAGAAAAAGCTGAACAAAAAGCGAAAGCTGTTCAGACTGCTGTTGTTCCTGAGCCTGCTCAAGAACAAGCGACTCCGGCTAAACCTGTCGATGAATATGCTTATCTAGAAATTCCAACGTATATCCGTAAAGGAAAAACGCTGGTTTGGTAAGTAGATCTTTAAGGGTATAGCTCAACCAAAAGACTTGACTGATGAGATGTACAACACGTACATCTCATCTTTCATCTCTAAAAATAAAAAACCTGACGGGGGCAACTACCCCGTAGGGGCGAGTTTGTCTCTGTCGTTTAAAAACGTTCAAAAAGGAGACAAATCATGAACAAAATTACATTTACTTTCTGGAAAGCCATCTTGAATGTAGTGCTGGGCTTAGGTACTGGTGCTGTTATTACTGGTGGTATTGGTCTTATGACTGGTGGTGTACATCCCGCAGCTGTGCTCGGAGCTAATGTCGCTGCTGTTGTTATGGGATTAGTTTTCATGGCAGCTTACGTTGTTGGTTCTATCATTCTGGTAGCATTTAGTGACAGTGGATAAATAGGCTCAATTTTGAGCTTAATTTTCGTTAGGATCTGAATGACACTTTGAGGACAGAACAATGACAACAGGAAGCCTGTTATATTTTTCGCTCATCTTGGGGGGCCTGATAGCTATCATTGTTATTGGGTTAATAACCAAGAAGATTGTAGAAAAAAAGTTAAACAAAAAGCACGATAATCGTGATCAGTAATTTAACCCTGGCGGGGGACCTACCCCAGAAGGGATAGGGTATCTCTGCTTAACAAAGCAAGGTAACTTATATGAATACTGTACACTTTTGTGGATATGATTGTGATGTAAGAAAGATCCAATATCCAAATCAACAATTAGCTCTAGAGCTGGTGGCCTCGGACACAAAGAATAATAGTCAGCAAGGTATTATTCCTGGAGAGCCAGTTTGTGTTGCAACGGTTTGTTTGCCTGATTTCAAGTTCAAGCCAAACCAGTCAGCGATCAGAGATTACTCTGAGTTGGCTGGTATTCTGGATGTACTTGAAGAAGCAAAAATTGTTAAACGCACAGGTCAGCAATTACCAACGGGGTATGTATCTGTTCCTGTTGTTAATGTGTTGATTTAGCTTTATAGCCAAAATAAACAAGCTCCAATGGGGCTTGTTTTCAAAGCATGTAGTGGTACGTGTTTTGAAAACAAGCGTCATAGGAGTCATGTATGGTAAAAAACATGCCAGTATCAGGTATTGCTTTTAGCGGTACTCAGGTATTTGGCGTTTCAAATTCAAAGCCTCCATAACCTGGCTCTTTGTTACACAATGAAGGACACAGGCTAAGGAGGACAGTTCATGCCAAGTAAAATCCAATACAAATTACCAAGTCTTTTTAGGCATACGACAATTATGCCTAAAAAGATTTTTGCTCTCATCTGAGAGTGAAGATGCGATAGCTGGTCGCTAAAAACAAACAGCAATTAACGTTAATTGAAATAGCCCAACCGGGCACACTTAGCCCGGTACGGGTCTAGGTGTGCCCACAACCAATTAGGAGCGCACCTATGTCTCAACAATATGCAAACTTCAAAGTACGTGATGTTTTTGGTATGCCGGATATTCCGGAAAAGGTTCTCGCCAAAGGCTATGCCGATAGCGGCAATCCTTTTATTCCACAAACTCACGCCGATTACGTTTTCCGTAAGGAATTCTTGAGAGAATGCTTGGCATTTTTGAAAGATCCTAGCGGTGATGCGTACTATGTCACCGGACCAACAGGTTCTGGTAAAACTTCTGGCATTACAGAAATTACAGGGCGTCTTAACTGGCCTGTGCAACAAATTACGGCTAATGGTCGTTTAGAGTTCACAGATTTAGTTGGACATCATGCCTTGATTTCACCAAAGCCTGGAGAGACTCCCGTCATGCAATTCATGTATGGCCCTTTAGCAATCGCTATGCGTGAAGGCCATGTCCTCCTCATTAACGAGGTCGATTTGGTTGACCCAGCAGAGCTTTCCGGTTTAAACGACATTCTTGAAGGTCGTCCACTGGTTATCGCTCAGAATGGTGGAGAAATCATCAAACCACATCCAATGTTCCGCGTTATTGTCACTGGTAACAGTACAGGCTCAGGTGATCCATCAGGATTATACCAAGGCGTAATGATGCAGAACTTGGCCGCAATGGATCGTTATCGTTTCTCTGTTGTGCCATATATGGCAGAGCAAGATGAACGCGGCGTTCTGGAGCGAGTAGTTCCTCGTCTTCCTGACAACATTCGTAATGGTATGGTTCGAATTGCTAATGAAATTCGTAAACTATTTATGGGTGAAAACGGGGATGATGGGCAAATCAGCATCACAATGTCTACGCGGACACTTGTGCGCTGGGCAA
The DNA here is from genome assembly GCF_014164465.1 of Vibrio sp. SG41-7. Classification (NCBI taxonomy): domain Bacteria; kingdom Pseudomonadati; phylum Pseudomonadota; class Gammaproteobacteria; order Vibrionales; family Vibrionaceae; genus Vibrio; species Vibrio sp. SG41-7. The sequence continues at coordinate 5,001 of NZ_JACJFF010000187.1, forward strand.
AACTAACGTTGCAATTTCGTGGTGCGCCAAATGCCATTGAGTATGCCTTACAACAATCATTGCTAATCCGAGCCTCAAGTGAGGAGAAAGAAGCTGTCATTCGCATAGCGAAAGACGTTTTCGGTGAGCAGTGGCGATAGGGGGATCTCATGGATACGCAAAACATGATTTGCAAACGTTACATCCGTGAACGTGGAACGACTATCGACAAGGTAATGCTTGGTTACAAGCCAGTTCAATGGTCCATCGATCCTGATGGGCCAACTGAATACCAATTGGTAGAGTTCTTTGAGTTAAACGGGTGGAAAGAGACTATCTTGCTCGATGGGCAGATAATCAGAGCCACCAGCTTAGATACGATTCCTGTCACCGTGAAAGAGAAAGAAAATCAGCATGTTGATGATCTGCTTAAAGAGGGGTACTCATTCCTCGATGAAGTGCAGGTAAACGCCACAACAAAAGCTGTGTCTTCTCTTGAAGCCGAAACAGAATCAAAAGATGGTTACTCACTGAGCTGGTTGTTGTCATCACCTGTTGATGCTTCAAATCATGCTCTACTCCGAGGGTTTATTGTCGGGGTCTTTACTGATGGTGCATCAAAGCTTGGCTTCGATGTTGCCAGAGAGAAAGGATCTCAATCTCAATTACCTGATGTTTTAATGAGAACCAATAAAGGGTATGAGCTAACTGTAAAAAGCGGCGCTAGCGAAAACACCATCTGTCCAACTATGTTGGAAGGTGCTGGGACGCTAACTGCTTCGGATGGCTATGAGCCTTTGCTGATGTTCATTTATTAGTCTCCTAAAAGGTTAAAACCACCGACTTTAGTCGGTCAGCTTTAGCTATGATACTTTACAACTCTGTACATAGGTGGAGTTGGTCATGGACTATCGTTACGGAAGCCATACGGTTTT
>NZ_JACJFF010000188.1:0-5811 GCF_014164465.1 Vibrio sp. SG41-7
ACTTGAACCGGCACAGCGCGAACGCCGAGGGATTTTAAATCCCTTGTGTCTACCAATTCCACCACCAGGGCACGCAATTCTTTATTGCGATGCCGATTACTGAAAAGTAAAACACCATCTTAATGTCGAAATGAATCAACACTACAAAATTTGGAGCGATACATCGGGTTCGAACCGATGACCTCAACCTTGGCAAGGTTGCGCTCTACCAACTGAGCTAGTATCGCATTTTCATTCTTCTAATGTCTTACCTTATCAAAACGTAAGAGAAAGAGAATGGAGGCGCCTCCCGGAGTCGAACCGAGGTCCACGGATTTGCAATCCGCTGCATAGCCACTCTGCCAAGGCGCCATTTTTCAACACGTTAGAACCGACTAAGCGTTAGCCCCGCTGTGTTCGGGTGCCTACTTTACGGATTGAGTGAAGATAGTCAAACAAAAATGTGAATTTAAATTCTGTTTGCTGACATTTAAATCAAATTGCTGCATGTTCGATCTCTTCAATCAAAAAACACACAGCAAAAACGATTTAAATAAGAAGTTCTAGCGCTACCACTTCTTCATGAAGCGGCCAACGAGACTTGGATGATACGACCAACAGTGATCAAACATGGTCATAAGTTGAGGGTTACCATACTTAGAAAGACTAACCGCATGGAAACGGTTTTTGTGCTCTTTCAATTTTTCAACCTGTGCAATCATTTCATCAGATTGCTTAGGGGCAATAAAGTCAGAAAGCACGATCAAATCTGCGTTCTTGTATTTATCACCCGTCATTAGGTCAATCGACTTCATGAGTACAGGTTCAAGATCCGTACCGCCGTGGAATGAATAGCTTAAGAAGTCACTCGCTTCACGCAGGCCATCTTGTCTTGTTAATTCATAGGTAATCTGCTCAGAAGAGAACAGAATCACGTAACAGTCTCTCTCTTCCGCAAGCGCGATTTGCATCAAAGCGTAAGCCATTGCTTTGGCTGATTGCTCTGGGAACCCACTCATAGAACCAGAGGCGTCCACACAGACGATGAACGGACCTTTTTCAATATCGACGTTTTTGCTATCGGGCTTTTGCGCTTTTACTTTACGTAACGTGCGTGACTTACCTTGCGAGCGATAGCTAAGTAAACGTTTGTCAGCCAAATGTTTATAAAAGATAACCTCAAGCTCAGGATAAGCTAGGAACATGGTCTCGTTCGGCAGCATTTTGTTCAGGTCATCACTTTCATGAATCCCAACAATATCATCGACCGCCTCATCACTTTTCTCTTCAACCATCTGCAGTTCTTCTACAGGGGCTTTGTGTAAAGAAGGATCATCTTCCTCGCTAGCCATACGACCTAGCTTTTCAGCGATCTCTTGTAGGCCTTTGTGCTTATTCAGGAACTCAGCATGACGCTTCATGATGGTGAGATCAGTTTTGCTTAATTTGGCAGATGCCATGTCCCACAAGCGCCCTACGCTACCCTCATCACCCGACTCCGTCACTTTATCCATGTTTTTCATGGTTTCCATGCGTTGATAAAGATCAGCTAAGACTTTTTCTTTGCTTGTTTCGAGTTCGGTTACTTGAGCTTGTTTAATGGCGTCTGACAGTGATTGGTACCATTGGTCGCAAAAATAGTGTGGAAACATCGCGTTATAAACGCCTTTGTTGTTTTCCATCAAGCGTCTTGCTTGTAAGTAGAACGCCGAGTGCCACTCCAGTTTTTTGATAACACTGTCTATCTCATCAAAGAACTGCGGTTCATCCCAATAGATCACTTCTTGGTAAAGTGCGATTTCCTCTTGGAAGCGATCAGTTTCACACACTTTAGTGACGCGTTTTTTTACTTTACCGCGCCATTTAACTAAGTGGTTTTTCACTGATGTTTTAACGCCTTTGTTCTCAGCAGCCATCATTACTTGAGAACGAGCGATGAGATCATTCATCGCGGTATCAATGATACCTGAATCAGCTACCATCAAAGCGAGGTTTAAGCCGTCTGCTCCTAACATATGCTCTCCCCTTACTCGAAGTACTGACTCATGAACTTAATACGTTGTGCGATCTTGCTACTCTTCACTTTTGTCGTTTCGAGATCTTGCGTTACCGCTTGCAAGCTTGATTCCATCGCTTTCGGTAAATCAGGGTCTATATAGTTATGAGGTAGCGCATCATGGAAATCAGTGCGAACTCGTTTTAACTTGAATTCAGCTTCAGTTAACTGCTCAAGGGCTTTCTCAGCACCACTCAACCACTTGTTGTACAATTCTTGGTCTAAACCGTCAGTTGTAACCACACTCACCAGTACAGAACGATTAGCAATATCTTTAATGACTAACTGGTTCGATGCATCCAAGTCGAGTTTTAAACGGCATAAGTTTTTATTTTCGTTAACGTAACCGTAAATGTCGCCATGGCCTTCTTTAAGAACTCGATCAAAATCGTCTTTGGCTACGTATACCCAACGACTATCGCCTTTCTCAGATTCAGACACAGACATGTTGCTTTGCAGCATAACCAGTTTAACTAGGTTGTATGCACTGCCAACGCTGTACATTTTCGCGTTCTTGATATCATTTTGGTAAACGTCTTTACGCAGCAAGCCACTGGTAGACTCCATAGAGAGCGACACAGACAGCGTTGATTCAACATCGTCTTGAATCTCTTCGAGTTCTTCACGGGACATTTCAATTTGAGCTTTCGACTCTTGTTGGTCAAACGCTCGGTTCAATGCAAAGTCTTTTACCACACTACGAACCACATCACGCGATTCTGGGCTATGCCATAAACAGTCTTGCAGTAGCATAATATCCAGCGGATTTACGCTATCACGACCACTGAAGAATGCGCTTGCCTTCAACAGCTTGACCGCTTTCTTCCAGCGTCTATCTGATACATATAGATCAGTTTCAGTAGCCGAGCTTTGCTTTTTGACAGTCTCTTCGAGCATGGTTTTCAGTTCAAATAGCTTGTTGAACGAGTTATCTGTCAGCTCCAAGTTATCGAGCTCTTTCTGCCATTGATGGTATTCAATATCAGTAATCGCCAAACCTTTTGGAATCACAGCTTCCTGAGAGGTACCCGTCGTCAGCATCGATTTGAAGTTTTGTTTGTTTTGAATACGGTTTACGAACACACGAACGAGCATCCGGTCGTAAAGAGCTTCTAAGCCGCTGTCTTCATCTGGAAGTTCGTTGGATGCAGACACTAATAAGCGCATCGGTACGCGTTCAATATCTGCGCCATTTTTGAATGTCTTTTCGTTAACGACCGTAAGCAAAGTATTTAGGATTGCAGGACCTGCTTTCCAGATCTCATCAAGAAATACAACTTGTGCTGTTGGTAGGTAGCCTTCGGTCAGTCTGACATAGCGACCGTTATCTTTTAATTCTTGAATACTTAGTGGGCCAAACACTTCTTCTGGAGTAGAGAAACGGGTCATCAAATATTCGAAATAGCTACTGTTGTCAAAAGCCTGGATGAGGCGTTTAGCGATAAGGCTTTTTGCGATGCCCGGAGGACCTAATAGAAACACACTTTCGCCAGCCAGGGCCGCCAGTAAACAAAGCTTAATCGTGTCTTCTCTTTCATAAACGCCATCAGAGAGAGCATGTGCCAATTTGTTAATTCTTTCAGAGAGTAGCGCCTTGTCAGCATGTGAGGAAATAGAAGGGTTCATGCGTTACTCCGAAAATCTTTGAACAGTTGAGAGTGTAGATACGTTTTTATACATTTGTTAGCACTTTGTTACAAGTATCTTTTATTATTGAGTTGCCTTTATATCAGATGGTTACGCTGCAATTTTCGCGCAATCATAGATTCCAATTATGAGAGTAACATCACGAACGGCGTGAAATTAAATCTATTACTAAGCCTAATTTTTCTTTTATTTTCGACACCATAGACGTTATGGTGGTACACGTCTTCAGTTATACGAAAAATTGGCAAGGAATGTGGCCAAATTGCATGAGTAAAGTTATCCATCAATGGAAAAGTATTTCTCTCATCGAAGAGAACGTGACGCTCCCTACGAACGTCGTGGTAAAACATACAACAATACACCACCCTGGCGCGGCCGTTATTCTTCCTATCACTTCGTCAGGAAAAATCATCCTCATTAATCAGTTTCGTCCTTCTCTTAAGAAATGGCTTTTGGAGCTACCTGCAGGCACGATGGAAATTGATGAAACACCTCTTCAATGTGCCCAGCGCGAATTGGAAGAAGAAACCGGTTACAGTGCAACTTCTTTTCAGAGCTTAGGACAAGTCACACCTTTGGCTGGATTCTGTGATGAGATTCAGCATTTATTTGTCGCAAAACATCTTAGCCTCACTACCCGATTTGAATGCGACGAAGATGAAGTTATAGAAGTGATAGAGCTGAGCTTAGAAGAGCTGCACAACAAAATACGACACGATCAAATCACCGATACAAAAACTATCGCTTGTTTAAGCAAAGCCCAACTATGTGGCTATCTATAGCCAACTATATGACTACCTAAAGTACTCTAGGAGAGAAGCATGGACTTTCGTTCTGATACCGTAACTAAACCTTCGCAAGCTATGCGTGACGTAATGGCAAATGCAGAAGTGGGCGATGATGTTTATGGCGATGACCCAACCGTAAACGAATTGGAACAGTGGGCTGCCAATGAAACCGGCTTTGAAGCAGCGATGTTCACTTCTTCGGGGACACAAGCCAACCTACTTGGTTTAATGGCACACTGTGAGCGTGGTGACGAATACCTTTGTGGCCAACAAGCGCATAACTATAAGTATGAAGCCGGCGGTGCTGCAGTGCTCGGCTCGATTCAACCTCAACCCGTTGAGAACAACCCAGACGGCACACTAGACTTTAAAAAGCTTGCCGCTGCGATTAAGCCAGACGACAGCCACTTTGCTCGCACCAAGCTTCTGAGCTTAGAAAACACCATTAATGGTAAAGTACTGCCAATGTCGTACTTGGCAGAAGCTCGTGAGTTCGTAAACCAACACGGCTTACAAATGCACCTAGATGGCGCGCGCGTTTATAATGCAGCAGCGGCGCTGGATGTACACATCAAAGAGATCGCACAGCACTTCGACTCTATGACAATTTGCTTATCAAAAGGTTTAGGCGCTCCAATCGGTTCACTACTCCTTGGCAACAAAGCGTACATCGCTAAAGCTCGTCGACTGCGTAAAATGGTCGGTGGCGGTATGCGTCAAGCTGGCATTCTTGCTGCAGCAGGCAAGATGGCGCTGACTGAGAACGTTGCTCAACTCAAAACTGACCATGAGAACGCGAAAAACTTAGCCATTGGCCTAAGTAAACTAGAAGGCTTCTCAGTTAACCCTGATTTCATTCAAACGAACATCGTGTTCGCTAAGTTAGATGAGTCTGTTGATATTAACCGCATCACACGAGAGTTAGGTGAACAAGGCATTACTATGTCGCCTGGTAATCCAGTACGTTTTGTTACCCATAGAGACATCAGTTCAGAAGACATCGTTACTTTCCTAACAAAGCTAGAAAATGCGCTTTAACTCTTGACGAGATTAGCCTCTATAGCAATTGAGATTTGAGCTTCCCCTATGGGAAGCTTTATTTTTGAACAAAATTATTAGCCGATTCCACTGCCAAAATAACCTTCGACACCTACTAGTTTTCTCATAAACACACTTGATTGACTGGAACAGAACGCGATCTCGTTTTGGCCTATGAGAGGCTTTGTTGCGTAATTAAATTTAGAGATAGAGCCACCCCGTTTCGCGTATTTCTTAGTCAATACGACAAGTTTCAGGCATACCTAACCCAGTAAGCTTGTTCAACGCTTTTATCATCGCGTA
>NZ_JACJFF010000189.1:0-5764 GCF_014164465.1 Vibrio sp. SG41-7
AAACCGTATGGCTTCCGTAACGATAGTCCATGACCAACTCCACCTATGTACAGAGTTGTAAAGTATCATAGCTAAAGCTGACCGACTAAAGTCGGTGGTTTTAACCTTTTAGGAGACTAATAAAACCACGACCGCTGAAACCAGAACAATCGCTTCAACTAAAGTCATGAAGCCTTCGTCAATTGCGGTTTTAATGAAATCAGCTTGGTTGTAGACCATCTTCATCTCAATGCCTTCAGGCAACTGAGGTTGAATCACGTCTATTTGCTTCTTAACCTTATTGGCAACCGTCACTGGGTTTTCACTTTTCAGTGGCAGTACCTGAATCGACATCGCTAAATTGTCATCTACACGAAGAATGCTCGGCGTAAGGCTCTCTTCGCCCATTTTGACTTCAGCAATATCTCCGACACGAATGATTTTGCCGTTATCGACACGAACCACCAAATCTCGCACATCATCAACACTGGTCACTTGGTTGACTGGGTTAATGGAGAAATCTCGCACCTGACCTTTGATAGTACCCGCGGTAAACGTCGCGTTGTATGAGCTTAATGTACCGACCACGTCTGACGCACTCATGTTAAGCGCCATCATTCGATCAGGTTGTAACCACACACGAACCGCTTTTTCACTGCCACCATACGGCCCCCAAATCCCCCCCACACCTTGTATGTGCTTAAACTGGGGCACAACTTGCTGGCTAATGTAGTCATACATGTCTTGCTTAGACATCTTGCCGGTATTCACAAACGTGATGATGTTACTCGGCATACTGGTATCAGAAGAGTCATCCGTTACCGTTGGCTTATCCGTCATACTAGGAGGGAAATCACCAATCGCTTCAACACTGCTACGCAGGTTGTTCATCAAGCTCGTGTATTCGACGTCATTAATGTCATCTTCAAAAATGATTTTTAGATTACACGTTCCTTCCTGACAGTCGGTCGTCATGGTTTTCACGCTGTCTAAGCCCGTTGCCGCCGTGATCAGTTTATCTGCCACATTGCGCGACATGAACTCAGCACTGGCACCATTGATCGCAGCAGTGACCGTTGCTGAAGGTGTTTTATGTTCAGGAAAGTATTGGATTGAGAGCTTTTGAAACGACAAAAGCCCAAGCAAAACAATGGTGATACTCAGAACAGACGCAAACACAGGGTGCTTGATACAAATCTCAGGAAGCTTCATTCAGATTCTCCTTTGTTACGGCTTCCTTGCTTTGGGTTTGCTTGCTTAAAGTTTCCTTGCTATGAGTTTCCTGGCTTTGGATTTCGCTCGATGATTGCTCAGCAGCCGCATTAGTTTCCCCACCCTCGCTATTTTCGTTGACGGCTTCGTCTACACCTTTTGTTGCTTCCGTCCAATCAACCGAAGGCTCAACCGGATGTGCTTCATCAATCTGTGTTTCGGTCTTTTCTACCTCGGGCTTAAGGGTCTGCTTAGTGACCACTTTATCTACCGGCTCCGTTATTAACTCAACCGTTTTCTGCTCCGCATTAGGGTTCATTACCTTAACTAGAGACGCTTTCTTTAGGTTCTGTTGTCCCGTCACTACGACCTGATCACCCAGTTTCAATCCGCTTTCTACAACGACATACCCATCGTTAGTGTTCACGCCCAATTCAACAATGCGTTGCTCGATTTTTTCGCCATTCACAATCCATACAAAACGTTGTGCATTTTTTGCTTGAACGGAATTTTGGGAGACCACCATTTGAGCCGTGTCTTCGCTCGTCATTTGGCTTACTTTGGCAAACATGCCCGGAACTAAGCGATGATCTGGATTGGTCACGTGCGCGTGTACTTCTACGCGACCTGAACTCTCATCAACCGCGGGGGCAATGTAATCCACCACACCAGAAAATGCTTCATCGACAAAAGCATCAACTTGAATAGAGACATTCTGTCCAAGTTTTGCGTTGCCTAGATCCGATTGTCCAATGGAATACTGAACTTCGACAGGATCGAGTTTGATCAAACTCACCAACGCGGTTGCGCCATCAATCTTACTGCCCACTGAGTGGGTAAAGTTGGTTAATTGCCCATCAAATGGCGCAACCAATAAATAGTCATTCATTAGCGCTTCTTTCTGACGGAAATCAGCCGCAGCTAAATTCGCCTGCTCTCCCAGTTCTTCAACATCTTGTTGAGACATAGAGTCAGGCTGTTTCTTTAGTAATTCTTGTACTCGCTTTAATTTCGACTTTGCTAACGCTAGAGAGCTTCTTGCTTTGTCTAAATCGGCTTTCGCTTTGGTATTGTCCAGTTGAGCGATCAACTCGCCTTTTTTAACTGAATCTCCATCTTTGAAATGGATATTGAGAATTTTGTCGGAGGCACTGAATGTCAATGCAGCAGAATCCCTTGCCCTGATTTTGCCAACCTCGTTGATTGAAGATGTGAATGCTTGTTTGTGCGCTTTTTCGATAGTCACAGGAATCAAGTTTGAGTCTTGGGCAAACGATGGAGAGATATGTAAGGCAAACAGTACCAAACAGATTGTTTTACTAAGCTTTGTAAATTTCATTTTTAATAACCATAACCGTTGAATTCGTCTGAATTAAAACGTTTTTCTAAGCAGCTATTTCTTACTTAATGAGCTTCCAGCTATTTAAATAATGCTAAAACAGCTAATAATGAGAAAAGGGCTCAACTCACTGTCGAGCCCTGCAATTTTTATATGATTCCTAAATTTTTACGTTCTGAACTCCAAAGTAAAAGTTAAAAACGATGTTGATATTGAACACCAAGCAAGAGAGCATCGGCAGTCACATCAGCAGTTATATTGGAACTCGTTCCTGGAATCGTCGTCAGGTTTTCGTCAATATCTTGTGATTCTCCGATGATAAATCCGACTCCAACGTCCACAGAACTGGCATCGGTGAAGTTATATGTCCCTCCGACCGTAAGCCAGTGACGGTTAACATCAGGAATAGAGAGCGATGTGAGTTCGTCAGCTGGGGAAATGTCGTACATGTAACCCGCTCGTAGAACGATGTATTTCGACATGGTGTACGTACCACCGACGGAAATATGTCCTGCATCTTTCCATTGATACTCTTTAATTGAGTCGTCATAAGAGTCAGACGTTAATGAATCAAACTCAGACCAATTCACCCACTGCAGGCTGTAGTGAAAAGCCCACTGTTCGTTGAGCTGGTGCCAACCGGAAAACTCTAGAGTGTCTGGTAGAGGTACGTTCATCTTGTCGGCAGGGACACCGCCTTTGGTAATGTCACCTTCCACTTCGATATCTGGGCTGTAACGGTAACTAATACCGAACTTGTTATGTTCGTTGACTTGGTAAGTCGCACCAACATTTGCACCCAGACCGAAACCGTCTGCATCTACATTTAACAAGTTTTGACGGTATATCTCACCCTCACCGTAGATAACATCTAGCCCTGCGCCCAAATTGATTTTTTCAGATAACTCGTAAGCCACAGCGAAACCAATATTGATACTGGAAAGCGCTGTTTTCCCTCCGAACTCATCCGCTTCGAACGACTCGTCAAACTCAACATCAGTACCGAAATTGGAATGGACTGTTGCGCCCAAGGTAAATTTCGAATCTTGAATTGGGTGAACATAATGAATGTTTGGGACTAGTGTCCCTGCGTCCAATGATTGGTCATCTAACATTTCAGTATCACCAATCATTGGCGTGTAGCTAACACTCGACACATCAATACCACTATCGATATAGATAGCGCCGACAGAGAGTGTTGGTTGCTTTATGTAAGCCATCGCAGCGCTGTTCTTAGCAACAATCGCAGCGCTATCTGCCATCACTGCATCACCAGCGAATGCACGACCTAACCCTGTTGCAGACTGCGCGTTAAGTTGGAATCCTGCAGCGTTTGTTAAACATGGAATGAGAGCAGCTGCGGTGCCCAATATGAGTTTATTCTTCATCTTGAGGCACCTCTGTTTCGATATGGTCTTCGTTATTAATGACAACAAGCGAACCGTCAGTCATCACCATCGAAGCAACAGCTAATTGTTGGGTTGTCACGGCTTCACGTACATCTGACATATTTTCGCCAGGCATACCCGGTAGGCCATTTTCATCAACGGGGCCTTCATAAGGAAACAAATACGTACCGTGTCCACCGGTTGTCGTTCTTATGACTCCACCGAGTTCGATCTGACCACGCTTTGTACCCGTTATAGGGTCTAAACCAAGGGCCGTAATTAAGGGCTCAGTGCCAGTTCGAATATTATCTGGCGCGGTATTAGGAATTACGCTATCAGGAACGTAATCAACGCCAACGTCACAGGTTTCGCCGCAATCTCCAACTGCAGCTAATAAAAGAGTCGGTTGCTCAGCCTGAACTTGACGAGAGATGAAGCTAGCAGGGTCTGCACTATCAATTGTTGCTTGAACTCCTTGTTTAAGGTCGGTAACAACCAAATTGAAGATGTCATTCTCTAGCTGACTGACAAGTAGCGCGTTATCCGATGAAAGCTCTACAAACTCTCTAAGTGCTTCAATACATTGTTGATTCGTTGCTTCTGCTGTACATGTATCTGGTATGACAGTTTCAGCAATACCGCGCTGAACATCTGGAGACTTCTTAACACCTTCAGACATTTCAGGTCCTAGGGTTTGAGAGGACAGAACCAAGTTGGTTAACCCCTGCCCCGGAACAACAAAGTTCACCGTATTAAATGCAAAATCAGAGTTGGTATGGAAATCAGGACTTACCTGACTAAATTCACTGACCATCACCGACATGATTCCGCCTAGGGATTGTCCAATTAAATGAACATCATCTTTTTTCACCCAGCGCTCTTGGTTCAACGCGTAACGAAGCCCCAAAAAGTCAGACACTGATTGCTGTAGGTTAGAGCGCAGTGCTAAAGGCGAATCTATGTTGATGAAAAACGCTTTGTTTGCTCTCGCGCTGATTTCCACGTGTTCCGGACTTGAGTCATAACGCATTCGCTCCCCGTGATATGGCATATCGATCGCAACAACGGCATAGCCTTTTTTCGTATATTCCGCAGCCATCAAAGAAGCAGTACCACGCTCTGCTGTAACACCATGAATAAAAATAGCTGTAGGTAACTGACTACTTTTATCCCATCCATTAGGAACATAAATATCTGCAGTTATATCTAACTCTTCGGTTATCTTCGGGGTTGGTTCTCTTTCTGTAGGAAAACCACCTTCGGTGTTTGTAATCCATTCGTAAAGTGGCGGGCAATTCTCCTTCGGTTCAAATTCATCAATGATACACTCTGATTCTCTCGCTTTAGTAAAAGGTAAATAGGAAGGAATTTTAAGTTGTTTGGTATATAGATCGTAATCTTTCTTCCGTTCTGTAATCGGATTTAACTGACCAGTAAAAGCGCTTCCAAATGCCTCATGGTTGTATTTCATCGCATCCAATGGAGAATAAGCACTCTGAGTTTTAAATTGTGCTGCATATACAGGAATACCCTTATCTGGATATAACGCATAATATGAATCAATAGCGCTTAATACTTGCTCTTGAAGAACTTCTTCTTTTTCGCTATTTAATGGAGCGTCTGAATAAATCAACTCATCAAAGCTGGCATCTGCTTTTAAATGTTCATTAAATTCAGTTTTTACCCCATCCGTTACTACAACCGAATAAGTACGATTTTCGACTATACCCAATCAACTTGAAGATGCGGGCTTGAGCACTTGAAAATTATCATTTATTCGAGACGTCAAAGAGTCTGCGATCTCAGGTAGAGTCACAATGCAAAAATTCTCGATGGCTTCTCTGAA
>NZ_JACJFF010000018.1:0-73781 GCF_014164465.1 Vibrio sp. SG41-7
AATTCAGAGAAGCCATCGAGAATTTTTGCATTGTGACTCTACCTGAGATCGCAGACTCTTTGACGTCTCGAATAAATGATAATTTTCAAGTGCTCAAGCCCGCATCTTCAAGTTGATTGGGTATAAAGCGTGATCAGGATTGATGTGAAAGGAAGCGAGTATTGGATAGGGCATCAGCGCACATTTAATTGAGAATCTCACAGTAAATTAGAACCATAAGGTGGTGTGGGTATTTGAGCAGTGCTAGACTTACTCACAAAATTGAGCGACACAACTGACGAAACTGTCAACATTCGTCGCAATCACCAAATAAAATGAGAGCAGTATGAAGCATACAGTTGAAGTCATGATCTCTGAGCAAGAAGTTCAGGATCGAGTGAACGTACTAGGCAAGCAAATCACGGAGCACTATAAAGGCAGTGAAGATCTAGTTTTAGTTGGCTTATTACGTGGATCTTTTGTCTTTATGGCGGATCTTGCTCGTGCTATCGATTTAACTCACCAAGTTGATTTCATGACCGCGTCTAGCTACGGCAACGGCATGGAAAGCTCACGTGATGTTCGTATTTTGAAAGACCTTGATGATGATATCCAAGGTAAAGATGTTCTGCTTGTAGAAGACATTATCGATACAGGTAACACACTGACTAAAGTGAAAGAAATTTTGAGTCTACGTGGCCCTAAATCTATCGAAATCTGTACGTTATTAGACAAGCCTTCTCGCCGTGAAGTGATTGTCGATACAAAGTGGATTGGTTTTGAGATTCCTGACGAGTTCGTTGTTGGTGTTGGTATCGACTACGCACAAAAATATCGTCACCTACCGTACATCGGTAAAGTAGTACCTCAAGAGTAATCACTGCTCTGTAAAGAAAAACAAAAAAGGCTCGCACAATGCGAGCCTTTCTTATATCTATTGGTTAGACGTTAAAGGTTAACCAAGAGTTGGAGACGATAGGATTTTTTCAAGAGCTTCTAAGTGACTATTTTCTAACGTGTCATTACTTGAACAACGAACGCCAAGGTCTTGTAGCTTGCCGTTACCAATACCATAAACTACGCCGTGGATTTCAATATCTTGTCCACGTTCCCATGCGGTTTGCATGATGGTTGAGTTACCAAGGTTATAGACTTGCTCAGCAACGTTAATTTCGCACAACTTGTCACCCCATTGTTCACGAGGTAGAGATTCAATTTGCTTACGGTACTTAAGGTAGTTATCGCGAATGTGGAGTAGCCAGTTGTTGATCAGGCCAAGTTTAGGGTTATCAATCGCTGCATTAACACCACCACAACCATAGTGACCGCATACAATGATGTGTTTAACTTTGAGTACGTCAACGGCGTATTGCACAACGGATAAGCAGTTGAGATCTGTATGAACCACTTGGTTTGCTACATTTCGATGAACAAACAGTTCGCCAGAATACAAACCAGTGAGACGCTCGGCCGGTACTCGGCTATCAGAGCAGCCAATCCATAGAAAGCCAGGGCTTTGCCCTTCTTCAAGCGTTGTAAAATACTCAGGTCTTTGAGATCGAATTTCTTCAGACCATTTAGAGTTGTTTTCAAAAAGCTGTTTAATCTCTGGCATTTTGCGTCTTACATCCCTTCATTAAGAATTGTAACTATACACAATGTTACAAATTCAATCCCGTAAAAACTGCGTCAACACGTACTCATCTGACGTGTTCTAGTCGTTAAGATCATTAACTTAGCACAGAAACTACCATCTGGTTATAAGTCATGAATAATGTGATTGAATTAACACTTTCTGTCTGATTAACTCATTTGTTAAAGTGATAAGGTTTGTCATTTTCATCATCAGGAAGGTGTGTTTTGTTTGGAAGTCGTTTTGCGGATATCAGTCTCAAAGGAGACATGTTTGGCGGTGTCACCACAGCCATCATTTCATTGCCTTTAGCGTTGGCATTTGGTGTTGCGTCTGGTGCGGGCGCGGAAGCTGGCCTTTGGGGCGCCATCATGGTCGGCCTATTTGCCGCCCTGTTTGGCGGCTCAAGCAGCTTGATATCAGAGCCTACCGGTCCGATGACGGTGATCATGACAGCAGTGATGACAAGCATGGTGGCCAAATATCCTGAAACCGGAATGGCAATGACCTTTACCGTGGTCATGATGGCGGGTGCTTTTCAGATATTACTTGGTACCTTAAAGCTTGGAAAATACGTTACTTTGATGCCATATAGCGTGATTTCTGGGTTTATGTCGGGTATCGGCGTTATTCTGATTATCTTGCAGTTATCACCATTGTTAGGACATGCGGCTCCATCTGGCGGGGTGATGGGCACGCTTTCCGCATTGCCTGATACGTTAGCCCATCTGAAAATAAGTGAACTGTTTTTAGGGGCATTAACACTCGGTATTCTGTTTGGCTTTCCGGCTAAATATCGTAAGTATGTGCCCGCTCAACTGGTTGCTTTGGTTGCTGTCACCCTTTTATCCGTCATTATTTTCGATACCGACTCTATTCGCCGTATTGGTGAGATCCCTGCTGGTTTACCCTCTCTCGTTATTCCGACAATCAGTTCTGAACAATTTACGACCATGGTTATTGATGCCTTGGTGCTGGGTACGTTGGGTTGCATTGATACGCTTCTGACTGCGGTTATCGGAGATTCACTGACTCGTAAAGAACATGATTCAGATAAAGAACTTCGTGGCCAAGGCATCGCGAATATGATCTCTGGTTTGTTTGGTGCGCTACCCGGTGCGGGCGCAACCATGGGTACCGTAACCAATATTCAGGTGGGTGCTCGCTCTCCACTTTCTGGTGTTATTCGAGCCTTAGTTTTGGCATTGGTGGTATTGGTTGCTGGTGGCTTAACCGAACCGATCCCTATGGCGGTATTGGCTGGCATTGCGATGTATGTTGGTTTCAATATTCTTGACTGGAGCTTTATCCAGCGAGCACACAAGGTGAGTTATGCCGGCATGGGTGTAATGTACGGCGTGATGCTGTTGACTGTATTCGTGGACTTGATTATTGCTGTCGGACTGGGTGTTTTTATCTCGAACATCCTGATTATTGAAAGATTGAGCCGAGAGCAAGCCAGACAAGTTAAGGCGATCAGTGATGGTGATGATGAAGACGATATCCCATTGACCGATAGCGAACGTCAGCTACTGGATAGTGCCAATGGTAAAGTGCTGTTCTTTTACCTTTCTGGGCCAATGATATTCAGTGTTTCAAAGGCGATTTCACGTCAGCACTCTAGTATCTCTGATTACGAAGCGATGATTCTAGATCTGACAGATGTGCCTATGATTGATGTGACGGTTGGGCTTGCACTAGAAAATGCGATTAAAGATGCGTTGGATGCGCAGTGTGAAGTGTACTTACTGTGTCCGAATGAGAATACTCGTCAGCAGCTAGAGAAATTCCACGTGCTTGATCTTGTGCCGGAATCCAACACTTACCGATTCAGATATGAAGCTCTGACAGCTGCAACAAGCTATGTTGATAGAGATGAACATCAATTTGAGTCAGTCTAATTTTCAGCAATAATCTGACATGAATCAGTGATAGACGCCAAATCTAGTATTGGTGATTAATGCCGTTAAGTGAATAACTTAACGGCATTTTTATGTTTACTGAACACTGAACTGGCCTTTACGTAGCTAATATTCTTGTTCGCTTTCGAAAGAAACCCTCACTCGGTATTTGTATTAATCGTTAATCAACGATAAACTTGTTTGCAAAATGGCCGAGTAAACAAGTTTGGGTTAGTTTTCTGCTAGCTCGTTTTAAGCAATTACTCTCTTCCTCAAGCTTGGTCATCAACATCTTATCTATAGCAAATGGCAGTCTATCTCTATGTATGCATTAGAAATTGAGCAATTAAGAAAAACTTATGCAGGGGGCTTTGAGGCTCTTAAAGGCGTTAGTTTACAAGTAGAAAAAGGCGATTTTTACGCTCTGCTTGGTCCAAATGGTGCAGGTAAATCAACCACCATTGGTGTTATTTCTTCACTGGTTAACAAAACTTCAGGCAAGGTTAAAGTGTTCGGCTACGACATTGATACCGATCTGGAGTTGGCGAAACAGAACTTAGGTCTAGTCCCGCAAGAGTTTAACTTTAACCCGTTCGAAACCGTTGAGCAGATCGTGCTACAACAAGCGGGTTATTACGGTGTGCCAAAAGCACTGGCGAAAGAGCGAGCGAAAAAATACTTATCTCAGCTCGATTTGTGGGAAAAGCGTGGCGAACGTGCACGTAACTTGTCTGGTGGTATGAAGCGTCGCTTGATGATCGCACGTGCACTGATGCATGAGCCTCATTTGTTGATTCTTGATGAGCCAACGGCGGGCGTTGATATTGAACTGCGTCGTTCAATGTGGGGGTTTCTGAAGGAGATCAATGAGAAGCAGGGCATTACTATTATCTTGACGACGCACTACCTAGAAGAAGCGGAAATGCTGTGTCGTAACATTGGTATCATTAACCGTGGTGAGCTGATTGAGAATACAACAATGAAGTCGCTGCTGGGTAAGTTGAGTGCAGAGACCTTTATTCTTGATCTTGAAGAGGGCGCGACTGAACCTAAACTTGAAGGTGTGAATAGCCAAGTGATGGTTAATGGTTCGCTAGAAATCGAAATCGACAAGAACCTAGGTTTGAATACCATCTTTGCTCAATTGAGTGAACAGCAGGTGAAAGTCCTCTCTATGCGTAACAAAGCAAACCGTTTAGAAGAGCTATTTGTGAGTATTGTCCGTGAGGGGAGTAAATAATATGTACAGCCTATATTGGACCGCTTTCTGTAGCTTGTTGACCAAAGAGATCAATCGCTTTACTCGTATCTGGGTGCAAACGCTTGTTCCGCCAGCGATTACCATGACGCTGTATTTCATCATATTTGGCAACTTGATTGGTGCGCGTATTGGTGAAATGAACGGCTTTAGCTACATGGAATACATTGTTCCCGGCCTGATCATGATGTCGGTGATCACTAACTCATATTCCAACGTTGCTTCGTCGTTTTTTAGTGCCAAATTCCAGAAGAACATTGAAGAGCTGCTTGTAGCGCCAGTCCCTAACTACGTGATCATTGCTGGTTTCGTAATGGGCGGTGTGGTGCGTGGCTTGCTAGTGGGTACCATAGTCACCTTCGTATCGCTTTTCTTTGTCGACCTGCAAGTTGACCATTGGGGCGTGATTATTGCGACAGTATTTCTAACGTCGGTTGTGTTCGCTCTGGGCGGCTTAATCAACGCTGTATTTGCACGCACGTTTGACGATATCTCTATTATCCCGACCTTTATCTTAACGCCGCTGACGTACCTTGGCGGTGTGTTTTACTCGATCAGTCTATTGCCTGAATTTTGGCAAGGTGTGTCGAAACTGAACCCAATTGTGTACATGGTTAACGCGTTCAGATATGGCTTCTTGGGCGTGTCTGATGTGGGTATTGTAACGTCGTTTGGTGTATTGGGGGTGTTTATCGTAGCGCTGTATGGCGTTGCACACTATCTAGTGACTAAGGGGATTGGCTTACGTAGCTAACCTTTGGTTAATCTAAGTCATAGGTAAAGAAAAAGGTCGATATAACATCGACCTTTTTTATGTTTTGCGTTTGGTGTTCTTGTTTTGCGTTAAGAGCAGAAGCCGACTATTCAGCCGTTTCTTCTTTTAATTCTTCTTTTGTTTCCGTAACCAAATCTAGAACTTGGTTATCGATAAGACGCGTCTTACCTAGGAAAGCTGACATCAGAATCACAGCTTGAGTCGTTTCTGACGTGATCGCTTGCAGCGTTTTCGCATCACAGATAAAGATCTCATCTGGTTGTAAGTCAGCTGCGCGTAGCTGGTCAGTCGCATCTTCAATCACTGACGCGTAATCATCGCGGCCACCACGAATAGCGCTGCTGATCCAACGCATAGTGCGCGCTAGAACTGGAGCTCGTTGACGCTCGTCAATCGTTAGGTTGCTATTGCGAGAGCTCATTGCCAAGCCATCCATTTCACGAACGGTCGCTACGCCGACAACTTCAATGTCTAACGCTAAATCTGTTGTCATCTGGCGAATAACAGCAAGTTGCTGAAAGTCTTTCTCACCGAAGCATGCAAAGTTTGGCTGAACGATATTAAACAGTTTAGCGACAATCGTTGATACGCCGCGGAAGTGACCTGGACGAGACGCGCCTTCAAGCATGTGAGATATGCCTGGAACTTCAACAAACGTCTGTTTATCTAATCCATCTGGGTACATGACTTCTGGTGTCGGTGTAAACACGAGCTCAACACCTTCGGCTGTTAACTTACTTAAATCAGCTTCTAACGTACGAGGATAGTTGTTCAAGTCATCAGTACGATCAAACTGCATCGGGTTAACAAAGATGCTTACCACAACAATATCAGCCAGTTCACGAGCTTTCTTGACCAGAGTCAGGTGACCTTCATGCAGGTTTCCCATTGTCGGGACAAAAGCAACCGTACGTCCATCACGCTTAAACTGTTTAATCTGCTCACGAAGAGCCGCTATTTCAGCAAAAGTTTGCATAGTTACTCCTAAGCGATTGTATGAGCATCATCAGGGAAACGTGCGCTCTCTACTTCTTCTTTGTATAGAGCGACGGCTTTACGCATATCACCTGTTTCAGCTAGGAAATTCTTAGAGAATTTCGGCATGTAGTTCGCAGAAATACCGAACATGTCATGCATAACCAAGATCTGACCATCGGTAACATTACCTGCGCCGATACCGATAACGGGTACGTCACAAGCTTCTGTAATTCTTTTTGCCAATGAAGCGGGCACACATTCAAGGAGAACGATTTGAGCGCCTGCGTTTTGCAGTGCTAGAGCGTCAGCAACCATTTTGTCGGCTTGCTCGTCGTCACGACCTTGCACTTTGTAACCACCAAAAATGTTCACAGACTGAGGCGTTAAGCCTAGGTGTGCACATACTGGTACGGCACGTTCTGTTAGCATCTTCACAGTATCAACCAACCAGCTTCCGCCTTCGATTTTTACCATGTTCGCACCAGCACGCATCAAGGTTGCCGCGCTCTCACAGGCTTGCTCTGGCGTTGCGTAGCTCATGAAAGGCATGTCAGCCATAAGAAGACAGTTTGGGCTACCTGCGCGCACTGAGCGAGTATGGTAAGCAATGTCTTCAACGGTTACTGGTAATGTGTCGTTATGGCCTTGTAGAACCATACCCAGTGAGTCACCGACAAGCAGAACTGGCATCTCTTGGCTTTCGAATAACTGAGCAAAGCTCGCATCATAAGCTGTCGACGTCGCGAATTTACGGCCTTCACGTTTGCATTTGATCAGGTCGTTAATGGTTACTTTTTTCATTGGTTTTCCTTAATGCGCTTGGCTATTGTTGCCAAACATTGAGCCCGTTCTTATCAACTATTTTGAGTAGTTCTGTCAGCTCAGTCCCATCAGGGAGTTGTAAACTTGGTGCGATTTCAGCAAGCGGGTAAAGTACAAACTCTCGTTCTTTCATTCCGTAATGAGGAACGATTAAGCGCTCTGAATCGATCACCTCATTGCCGTATAACACAATGTCGAGATCCAAAGTTCTTGGCCCCCAACGCTCGTCTTTACGGACGCGCCCTTGCTCTAGCTCGATCTTTTGAGTGCAATCAAGCAGTTCAATTGGCGTTAATTCGGTTTGGATTGCTACTACCGCGTTGATGTAGTCAGGTTGGTTTTGCGGCCCCATTGGAGTGCTACTATATAGCTGAGAGGTCGCAATAAACGTTGATCGCGGTAGGCTTTTTAGCGTTTCGATAGCCAAGTTTGCTTGGCTAACTGGGTCGGCAAGGTTGCTGCCGACCGCAATATAAGCCGTTATCATTCGGACTGCTTACTCTTTTTGTTTCGGTAAGTCTTACGGCGACGATGGCCTGATTTTGATGGTGCTGCAACGTCGTTAGCCATCGCTTGGCGCATGTTGCGGCCTGCGGTCTGATAACGCTCCCACCATTTTGCTAGTTCTTTGGTTTCGCCACCCTCAATCTCGCCACGCATTTCTAGGAAGTCGTAACCAGCACGGAACTTATTCAGTTCCATAAGACGAACAGCACGTTTACCGTTACGACGAGGCAGTCGCAATTGCAGTTGCCAAACTTCACGAACGGTCGCCGTGTGACGACGAGGAATAGCAATAGACTTAACTTGCTGGTCAAGAATGATGTTGCTCGCTTCCATGATCGCATCGTAATGCGCCATACCCTGCTCAGCGACAAGCTTGTCTGCAAGCTTGTTCATTGGGTACCAAAGAATCGCTGCAAACATAAATGCAGGGTTTACTCGCTTGCCATCTTCGATGCGAAGGTCGGTTGAGTCGAGTACTAAGTCAAGCATCTGCTCTGTATGAGAGTCGTAACCTTCCGTGAAGTGCTCTGCAATTGCAGGGAACATCTGTTGGAACAGATTGTATTCACGCATTAGGTGATAGGTTTCTAAACCGTGACCTGATTGAAGTAATTTCAGAGACTCTTCGTAAAGGCGCGCTGCTGGGATATCTTTTAGCAGGTGTGCCAGCTCTTCGATAGGGTCTGCTGTGTCTTCTTCAATATCGAAATCCAGTTTAGCGGCGAAACGCATCGCGCGAAGCATACGTACCGGGTCTTCACGGTAGCGAGTTTCTGGATCGCCAATTAGGCGGATCAGCTTGTCTTCTAGATCTTCCACACCACCCGCATAATCGTGAATGCTGTAGTCTGCAATGTTGTAGTACATCGCATTAATAGTGAAGTCACGACGCTCTGCATCTTCATCAACATTGCCGTACACGTTATCGCGTAGCAGCATGCCTTCATCAGATTGCGCAGATACGTTTTTCGATGGCTCTTGGTGGTGGCCACGGAAAGTTGCCACTTCAATGATGTCACGACCAAACATGATATGTGCTAAGCGGAAACGGCGACCGATAAGGCGACAGTTTCTGAAGAGGTTTTTGATTTGTTCTGGTGTTGCGTTGGTCGCAATATCAAAATCTTTTGGCTGTGAGCCTAATAAGATATCGCGAACACCACCACCGACTAGAAATGCGTCAAAACCCGCACCATTCAGGCGATATAGCACTTTTAGTGCGTTGTCGCTGATCTGCTTGCGTGAAATATTGTGCTCTTGACGAGTATATATATTCAGAGCTAATTCGTGGAATCCGCGTTGTTCGCTTGGGGTATTGTCGTTTGTATTCATTAGTTTAGAACAAAGTAGGTATCGCCAACTTTGTTTTTCTCTTAGTCCAAAGTGGTAGTGCAGAGTTTAATTGCGGCTAATGATAGCTTAGCGCGAGCCATTTGAGAACATCGTCTGCTTAACCACTGCAGTTGGTTATGGCATTTTTATGTGTCGTTTTTGCTATTTACCGTTGGTTTTGAGCTAATCGCTGTGCTCTTTTTGTAAACTATCAGGTAACTGGCTGACGTTCCATTGCTGAGTTCCCCATAACAAAATCTCATCCATTGAAGCCTCACAGAGGGCATGCGGGATACCAAAACCTAAGAATCGCATAGCGTCGAGCAGCGTTGGTTTTGGGTTGTCGAGATCGATCGCGGTGGCATGGTTCTGTTTTGACAGTTTATTCCCCAAGCCATCGGTTGCCAATGGTAAGTGCAAGTAACTCACGGTTTTTTGCTTGAGTGTCTTATACAAACTGATTTGTCGGCCTGTAGGCTCTATCAGGTCAGCGCCTCTTACGACTTCTGTTACCCCTTGATCGATGTCATCAAGGACAACCGCCAAGTTATAGGCAAACAATCCATCTCTGCGTTTGATAATAAAATCTTCTTCAGCCAATGCTTTAGGGATTTGAATCGTACCGTGACGAACATCGTCAAAAGACTCGACTGGAAAGTCCATGCACAAGCGCACGGCTTGTTCGCCTGAATCAATCAAACCTGCGTTTCGGCAGTGACCATTATAAAAGCCACCTAAAGACTTTATCTGCTTGCGTGTGCATTGGCAGTAGTAGGCTTGATTGTCAGCGACCCATTGATCGATTTGAGCTTGATACAAGCCATGACGTTGGCTTTGATAGACGACTTCACCATCCCAAAAGAGATGATAAGCCTCAAGCGTCTTAAGAATGAGGTCTGCAGCGCCGGCCATTTCTCTTGGTGGGTCGAGGTCTTCCATGCGAACTAACCATTGTCCTTGGTTAGATTTCGCTTGAAAGTAGCTACCAAGAGCAGCAACTAGTGATCCAAAATGAAGAGGACCTGACGGTGATGGTGCAAAGCGCCCGATATAATTCATAAGTGAAAAACCTAATCTTGATGGTACCGCAGTAGCCGATTCTTAAGACGTTTATCTATTACTTTGGTTCGTTTAGTCATCGTATTAATACGTACAAACAAGTCAAAGCTGTTGATTTACTATCAAAATCTTGAAATATTCAGCTTGGATAACAAACAAAAAAGGGAGCCAAAGCTCCCTTTTTTACATCCGCAAGAATTAACCTTGCATCTGTTTCTCTTTGATCTCTGCAAGTGTTTTACAGTCAATACAAAGGTCAGCAGTTGGACGAGCTTCAAGACGACGAATGCCAATCTCAACACCGCAAGAGTCACAGAAGCCGAAATCGTCTTCTTCGATCTTGTCTAGTGTCTTCTCAATTTTCTTGATAAGACGGCGCTCACGGTCACGGTTACGTAACTCTAGGCTGAATTCTTCTTCTTGAGAAGCACGGTCAACTGGGTCTGGGAAATTTGCTGCTTCGTCCTGCATGTGGTGCACAGTACGATCAACTTCTTCCCTGAGCTGGTTGCGCCAAGCTGCTAAAATTTTTGTAAAATGTTCCGTTTGCTCAGGTGACATGTATTCTTCACCTGGCTTTGCTTGGTACGGTTCAACACCTGCGATGGCTAGGATGCCTAGCGCTTTTTTCTTAGATTCTGGCATACAGCATCTCCTATTTACACCTAGTCAACTGCAAAGCAGCTAATTTTAAGGCGGGTATCTATAGCAGAAAGAACGAATGGTGGCAAATACTCTTGTTCAAACTTGCAATCAATGTGAATAGTTCAGCATTTTTGCTTAGCTATTGATAAATTCAACAGCTTGTTTTAGTTGTATTTGAGTACTGCTGAGCTCTGCTTTATAGCAAAGCACTTCAACACCAGCGTCTTGTGCTTGTTTAAGTAATAACGAATATTTGGCGTCTATATGGTGTGCCGCAGACACTTTTTCAATACCTGAATGCAAAACAGTGAATAAAAGTACGGCTCTATTTCCAGATTCGACCATTTCTGTGAGTTCACGCAGATGTTTCTGGCCTCTAGTGGTGACCGCATCAGGGAAAAAGCCTTGTCCTTTGGTTGACGTTTTTTGCTTAGTTGATATTTGTTGCTTAGTGGACGTTTGTTGTTCGTCGAGCAAAGTGACGCTTTTTACTTCGATATAGCAAGGCGGCTTTTCGTTATCTTCAAGCAGAATATCAATTCGACTATTCTCACTGCCATATTTCACTTCGGTTCGTAACGCGTTATAGCCTAAGAGTTCAACTATAGTATTATTTTCAATTGCTTCCACTGCCAACTGGTTTGCTCGCGCAGTATTTACACAAATACGGTGACCTTTGTCTGTTTCTGAGATCTCCCAGCTGTTTGGGTATTTTCTTTTTACATTATCTGAGGTTGAGTACCACACCGTATTGCCAGGGGTCGCACATCCCGTCATTGCTCCTGTGTTAGCGCAATGAATAGTACGTTCGCTGCCGTCTGGAAGTTGGATGTCAGTGAGAAAACGTTTATAGCGTTTAATAAGAGTCGCTGGCTCTAATGGAGGATTGAAGTGCATATTACTTATTTAGACAGGTAGGTTTTTATGTACAATGTTGCCAACATTACACCACAAGGTTCTCCCATTGCCACAACTGCCCATAGAAGCTGTGATGCCAGATCTGCTCGCTGGCGTAGAAACACACACTCAACTTATTCTAAAGGCCGCTCCCGGTGCGGGTAAGTCAACATTCTTCCCTTTACAGTTAGTTAAGACCAACGCCGTTCAAGGCAAAATCATTATGCTTGAACCGAGGCGTTTGGCGGCAAGGAATATCGCAACTTACTTAGCCAACCAATTGGGAGAAAAAGTGGGAGAGAGCATAGGTTTTAGAGTTCGTGGTGAATCTAAAACCAGCAGTGCGACTCGCTTGGAAATCGTAACCGAAGGGATTATGACGAGAATGATCCAAACCGACCCTGAATTGACTGGGGTTGATATGGTGATCTTTGATGAGTTTCATGAGCGCAGTATCCATGCAGATACCGCACTGGCCTTTAGCTTGGAGATCCAAGAAGCACTGCGTGATGATCTAAAAGTGGTGGTGATGTCGGCAACCTTAGATCAACACGCGCTGCAATCTTTGTTGCCTGATGCCAAGTATGTTGAATCACAAGGGCGAACTTTCCCGGTCGACTTCCGTTATCAGCCATTAGGCTCGAATGAATATTTAGCTCCTAAGATGGCCAACGTAATTCGTTCTCTGATGGAGAAACAGTCAGGCTCACTTTTGGCTTTCTTGCCGGGTGTCTCGGCGATAAAACAAGTCGAATCTCAACTAGAACAACTCGCCAGCGATATCGATGTGTGTCCTTTGTACGGTCAGCTCAGCTTTCCTCAACAACAAAAAGCGATCGCGCCATCAGACAAAGGGCGTCGAAAAGTGGTGTTAGCGACCAATATTGCTGAGACTTCTTTAACGATTGAAGGCATTCGACTGGTGGTCGACTCCGGGCTTGAACGTGTGGCAAAGTTCGATCTGAAAACCGGTATTACTAAGCTTGAGCAAGTGAAAATCTCGCAATCTTCAGCTGAACAAAGAGCGGGTCGTGCAGGGCGAATCGAAGAGGGCTTGTGTGTTCGCTTGTACAGTGAAACACAGTTGATGCAGCAACCTGCTGTGCCAGAACCTGAGATTCTTCATTCTGATTTGTCTTCGTTGGTGTCTGAATTGACACAATGGGGAGCCGCAAGTGCTGATGAATTGCAATGGTTAGACATTCCACCGAAAGCTTCAACAGAACAAGCCAAGCAACTCTTACAAAACCTGGAACTGTTAGACGGTAATAGTCAATTTACGGCACTAGGAAAACAGGCTCAACGCTTAGGACTTGAACCTCGCATCGCCAGTATGTTGGTTAAAGCGCAGCAAAGCAGCCAAGAGCTACTGAATGTCGCGATTGTTGCTGCCGCTTTACTTGAAGAGCCAGAGCGCAATGTGACGGATATTCAGCATTCGTTGCATCGACTGAAGCAAAGAAAACACTCAAAAAATAGCGTGGTGATGCAGCGAGCGAAAAGTCTCGCCAGCAAACTCAAACATCACTTAGATTTGTCACAAGTTGACGAATCATTGCTACCATTAGTGCTTTGTTTTGCCTTCCCAGACCGAATTGCACAAGTGAGAAGCGCAACCAGCAGTGCTTTCCTTCTTGCGAATGGCCACGGGGCTGAGGTTCGTGACGATGATCCATTGGCGAACAATGACTATATCGTAGTGATTGATTTGATGCGCAGCACAGGGCGAGCCAGTCAAATTTTCTTAGCCACTGCGGTTGATATTGCGCAGCTAGAAGTTGAATTTCCAAAACTGTTTGTGTGTTCCGATTACGCCGATTGGGATGAGAAGCGTGGTCGCTTAGTGGCAGAGCAGCGAGTGTCTTTGGGCAAGTTGATTGTCAGCATCAAAGCTTTACCAGAGCCAGATGCGAATCAGGCGAGCAAAGCGCTACTCAATTATATCGCTCGATGCGGACTGGATCGCTTACATTGGACCCCTTCGGCTAAACAGCTTGTTGAGCGTGTACGCTGTGCAGAGCTTTGGATGCCTGAGCATGATTGGCCAACGATGGATGACGCGAGTTTAGTTGAGCATCTTGATGAGTGGCTGTCGCCGTATTTAAATGGCATTAAGTCGGCCAAAGGGCTGTCGAATGTATCGATTGAACAAGCACTGTCGGCATACCTTGGTTGGCCGTTGAATCAAGAAATTGATCAATGGCTGCCTATCGACTATCTGATGCCGACGGGCAGTAAAAAAGCAATTCGCTACCAGTATCAGTCTGAGCCAGTGATCTCAGTTCGAATGCAGGAAGTCTTTGGTGAACGAGACTCGCCATTGATCGCGCAAGGGCGTAAAAAAGTGGTGCTTGAGCTACTTTCTCCAGCACAACGACCACTACAAATTACTCAAGATTTAGCTGGCTTTTGGGCTGGCGCGTACAAAGAAGTACAAAAAGAAATGAAAGGCCGTTACCCAAAACATCCTTGGCCAGATGACCCTGCTAACCATGTAGCAACCACTAAAACCAAACGACAGTTGAATCGATGATGACCAAAATGTTAACGCCCAAAAAGGCACCACCTAAAAAAGCGCCAGCAAAGAAGTCACTAGCGACCAAAGCCAAGCCTAGAAAGCCAAGAGCAGCAGCGAAAAAGACTAAACCTAAAGCTAAGCCGTCTGGTAAGAGAGGTTGGTTGAAGATCCTGTGGGGCATTTCTTGGAAAGCAGGCTTGGCTCTTGCTGCATTGCTGTTGTTCGTCGGTATTTATCTTGATTCCGTGGTCAAGCAGCGTTT
The DNA here is from genome assembly GCF_014164465.1 of Vibrio sp. SG41-7. Lineage (NCBI taxonomy): Bacteria > Pseudomonadati > Pseudomonadota > Gammaproteobacteria > Vibrionales > Vibrionaceae > Vibrio > Vibrio sp. SG41-7. The sequence goes on from NZ_JACJFF010000018.1 coordinate 14,567, forward strand.
TGAAGGTCAGTTGTTTGATTTGCCAACCGTGGTTTATGCGCGAGTGCTGGACCTGTCTCCGGGAACCCAGGTGAGTTTGGTGCAGGTAAAGAATGAGCTGGATGTACTCAATTATCGTAAGGTGAACGCTCCTCGTCACCCTGGCGAATACTCTTCTTCCTCAACCAAGATTGAAATGATTCGTCGCCCGTTCGAGTTTGTCGATGGACCGGAAGCGGATCGTCATGTGATGCTGCATTTCAACGGTAACGAGTTAACTCGCATTCAGTCGTTAGAGAAGAAAGGCGACATGGGGTATCTGCGTGTTGAACCGAAAATGCTTGGCATGCTTGAAAAAAGTAGCGATGAGCAGCGTCTGTTCTTAAAACGTAATCAGTTCCCTGAGGTGATGGTTGATGCATTGCTGGCAACCGAAGACCGAAACTTCTATCAGCACGATGGGGTATCGCCACTGGCAATCGCTCGTGCGATGGTGGTCAATGTAAAAGCGGGGCGAACCGTACAAGGTGGCAGTACGTTGACGCAACAGTTGGCAAAAAACCTGTTCTTATCTAGCGAGCGCACATTATGGCGTAAGGTTCGCGAAGCCTATATTGCACTTATCTTGGATCATCGTTACAGCAAAGATCGCATCTTAGAAGCTTACTTAAACGAGGTTTATCTTGGGCAAAATGGTGGACAAGCGATTCATGGCTTTGGATTAGCATCTCGCTTGTATTTCGGGCAACCGATTCAAGAACTCCGAATCGACCAACTAGCACTGCTGGTCGGCATGGTCAAAGGACCTTCGTATTACAACCCGGTTCGTTACCCTGAGCGAGCTAAGACTCGACGTGATTTGGTTCTACGTTTGCTGATGCAACAAGACATATTGACGCCGAAACAGTACGAAGAAGCCGCAAGCCGAGACTTGGATATTCAAGATAACCCACGTATTGCGAGCCGTCAGCCCGCTTACTTCCAGCAAGTAAACATTGAGCTTAAGAGATATGTCGGTGACCGATTTGAAGCTCAGAAAGGCATTCGAGTCTTTACCTCTCTGGATCCGGTTTCTCAAGATAAGCTAGAGAAGTCGATTGCTCGTAAAGTGCCTGATTTATCTAAAACGGCAGGTAACAAGCTAGAGGCTGCTGCTATTGCCGTGGATAGAAATACTGGTGAAATTCGTGCGATGGTCGGTGGTAAGCGTACTGGTTACGATGGCTTTAACCGTGCTTTGAATGCGAGTCGTCCTATTGGTTCCTTGGTTAAGCCTGCAATCTACTTAACCGCACTAGATCAACCCCAGAAGTACACGTTGGCGACAACATTGAAGGACACGCCACTGAGCTTGAAAGGCAGTAAAGGCAGCGTGTGGAGCCCAAGAAACTTCGATCGTAAGTTCCGTGGCGATGTGCCCTTGTATGTGGCGCTTTCTAAGTCTTACAACGTACCAACGGTTCGTTTGGGCATGCAGTTAGGTATTGATAGCGTTTCAGATACGATTGGCAAACTGGGTGTCGATAAAAACGAAATTCGTCCAGTGCCATCGATGTTTTTGGGTTCATTCTCATTGACCCCGTTTCAGGTAGCGCAGATGTACCAAACCATCACCAACTCTGGCCGTATCGCACCTTTGTCTGCGCTTCGTTCAGTTGTTGATAACGATGGTGAGGTTCTATATCAGTCGATCCCTCGTGTATCACAAAGCGTTGACCAGCAAGCAGCTTGGTTGACAACTTATGCCATGAAACGTGGTGTGTCTGAAGGTACGGGGCGTTTCCTGCAAGGTCAGTTTGCATGGGCAGGATTAGCCGGTAAAACGGGCACCAGTAATGACAGCCGAGACAGTTGGTTCGTGGGTGTTGATGGTCGCGAAGTCACTACCATCTGGCTAGGGCGCGATGATAATAAGCCGACTAAACTCACGGGCTCTAGTGGTGCGCTACGTGTTTATGCCGATTATCTGAAACATCGAACTCCAGAGCAGTTACTGTTGCCTTGGCCGAATGGCATTACGACGGCAAGTTTTACTCGAACTTCTCAAGGGGCTTTAGAGTTTGACTGTGACGGTACGGTTAAACTGCCGGTTTGGGATGAGAATGGAAACATTAAAAAGGGTTGTGAAAGTCAACCAAAACAGTGGCTAAAAAAGCTTTTTCAGTGGTAAAGTCGTAAAAGAAAAGAATGACAAGGATAGTTTAAAGAATGATTTCTCGTTGGATGGTGAGCGGCTTAGGCATTGTCGGTACTGTGATCAGTTTTCAGCTGTTTGCATCTACTGTGACACCGGTGGAACAATCTCAGCAAGCTGGACAAGCTCATAAAAGACCAACCGTTGCTGTTGTGCTTGCTGGTGGAGGAGCCAAAGGAGCGGCTCACATTGGTGTACTTAAAGCGCTAGAAGAGATGCAAATTCCGGTCGATTATATTACTGGTACCAGCATGGGTTCTTACGTTGGTGGGCTTTATGCGACAGGGATGAGTGCTGATGAGATTGAAAGTTTTATTTATACGGTTGATTGGAATCGCGGCTATCGTGATCGCGTTAACCGTAGTGATCGCCGAGTGCGTGACAAAGAATATGAAGACCGCTACCAACTGAACACCGATCTCGGTTTAGGTTGGGGCGAAATCAAAGCTAGGAAAGGTGTGGTTCAAGGTCAGAATATGTTGCGTATTCTGCGTGAGACCACAGGTAACCTATCTCCACTCGACTCTTTTGACCATCTTGCTATTCCCTACCGTTCAGTCGCAACCGACATTATTGAGCTTGAAGAAGTGGTCATCGACCATGGTCACCTTGTTGATGCGATGATGGCCAGTATGTCAGTTCCCGGCGCGCTTCCCCCTTATGAATTAGATGGCCGAATGCTGGTTGATGGTGGTGTCACCAATAATATGCCAGTCGACGTTGCTAGAGCGATGGGCGCGGACATCGTCATTGCGGTGGATATCAGTACCAATTACAAAGGCAAAGAAGACTTCACGAATTTTCTAGCGGCAGCTGACCAACTCTCTAATTATTTGGTCCAACGCAGCACTCAAGAGCAAGCTGAAACACTGACTGATGATGATGTTTTCCTGCGTCCTGATGTTGGGCAAATGGAGACGACTGACTTTGATAAAATGCCATCGGCTTTCCTCGCGGGCTATGAAGCCGCTAAGCAGCATACTGATGAGCTTTCTAAGCTGTCACTTTCTAACGCGGACTATCAGAAGTATATCGAGCATAAGCAACAAGCTCGAAAGCAGCTGAAACATGGCGATAAGACTGTCGTCGATAGGGTGGTCATCAACAACAACACCCACTATTCAGATAAGTTGATCGAAAACCGCTTAAACCTTGATTCTGGTGAGGTTTTGAAAACCAGTGAAATCGAATCTAAAGTGAAAGATCTCTATGCACTGGATAGATTTGAGTTGGTCACTTATGAATTTGACAACGTTGACGGTGAAGACCAACTTCAAGTCGATGTGAACGAAAAGTCTTGGGGCCCAAACTACCTCAACTTTCGATTCTTTCTTGAAGATGATTTCTCTACTACCAGTCAGTACTCGATCGGTGTCTCTGCCAACTTCACCGATATTAATAAGCATGGTGCAGAGCTAAGAACTAACGTCGAGATGGGTACTGACAAACGAATTGAAGCGGAACTTTACTCGCCCTTCTTTTCGAGTCAAAAACTGTTCACTTCTGCATCGATTGTTTACAGTAAGGAAAATAGAAACTTGTCAGTGGTTGAGGGGGAGGTTGGAGAGCCGACATTAGAGGCGACTACAGACTATGTCCCACTGACTTATAGTGAATATGTCGGTGAATTGGCATTAGGCTATCAACCGACGTTGTGGCAAGAACTGAAATTTGGTGCTCGTTATACTGATGGGGGTTTGGAGGTTTCTTCGCTACCATCTTTTGGTAACGGAGCGTATACACGTATAGGCGGGTTTATTAGTTATCGACTCGATACTTTAGATAATTTTAGTTTGCCAACGGAAGGTTACTTTGTCGATTTAGAATATCTTGTTTCCCATGATGACTTTGAGGACAACACGTCTGGAGATACCCCGGATCTAGGGGCTGAAAGCGATACGGTTTATGAGTTTTCGGCTAATTTCATGGCAGCAAAGAGTATTGAGAAGCATACTTTAGTCGCAAAGCTTGATTACGGTATTGTAGAGAGTAAGAACTCGATTTTTCCAATCGACCCCAAAGAGCTTGGCGGTTTCTTAAACCTGTCAGGTATTCCAAGGAATAGTATGATAGGTCAGAACTTGGCCTACACCAGCCTTATCTATCGTTATAAGTGGTTTGAAAATGACTTCGGCCTCTTTAAATCACCGTTCTACGTAGGTGCATCCATAGAACATGGTGGTGTTTGGTCGAACAATGATTTAACCATTGATGAAGCACCAATGTACACCGCAGGTTCTGTTTTTGCAGGTGTCGATTCGCCAATAGGACCGATCATTTTGGCTTATGGCCGAACTGAAGATAACTATGATTCGGTCTATTTGATTGTCGGTACTTCCTACAAATAATCATGCGTAGAGTAGCCGTTTAACTGCGTAATTAGGCAAAAATAGTGGGACTTTCGTCTTAACTTGCTATGTTGGTCAAAATGATAAGATTTTAATTTAACGTTAAATTTGCTATTCTATCGCCCACAGTTTGGCCTCTATGACGCCGCTCATCAATACAAATTGAATGACAAAAATGGCAATGGAGAGCCAAGTTTCCAAGGATGTTCACTTCTTTATTTTACTAACAATTATGAAGGTAAGAAGTGAACCGCAATGAGAGGAAAAAAGTCGTGCTTGAAGCCTACCGTAAACACGTCGAAGAACGTGCTGCCGAGGGAGTTGTTCCAAAACCACTAGATGCTGAGCAGGTAGCTGGCCTAGTTGAACTTCTGAAGAATCCACCTCAAGGTGAAGAAGAAATCATTCTTGACCTACTAGAAAACCGCATTCCACCGGGTGTAGATGAAGCTGCTTATGTAAAAGCGGGCTTTCTTACGGCTATCACTAAAGGTGAAGTGACATCTCCACTAGTAAGCAAAGCAAAAGCTGCACAACTGCTTGGTACTATGCAAGGCGGTTACAACATCGAATCTCTAGTATCTCTACTAGATGACGCTGAACTTGCTCCAATCGCTGTTAAAGCCCTGTCTCATACTTTACTGATGTTCGATGCGTTCTACGACGTAGAAGAGAAAGCGAAAGCAGGTAATGCTTCAGCACAACAAGTACTTCAATCTTGGGCTGATGCTGAATGGTTTACAGCTAAAGACAAAGTAGCGGAAAAAATTACCGTTAAAGTATTTAAAGTCACTGGTGAAACGAACACCGATGACCTATCTCCAGCGCCTGATGCATGGTCACGTCCTGATATCCCAGTACACGCGAAAGCGATGCTGAAAATGGAACGTGATGGCATTACTCCTGACGAACAGGGTAATGTTGGTCCAATCAAACAGATTGAAGAAATGCAAAAAGACGGCATTCAACTGGCTTACGTTGGTGATGTTGTTGGTACAGGTTCTTCACGTAAATCGGCAACGAACTCAGTGCTTTGGTTTATGGGCGAAGATATCCCATTCGTACCAAACAAGCGTACTGGCGGTGTTTGTCTTGGTGGTAAAATTGCACCAATCTTCTACAACACAATGGAAGATTCAGGCGCACTACCCATTGAACTGAACGTACAAGACATGAACATGGGCGATATCATTGATATCTACCCGTACGAAGGTGTTGTTCATAAGAACGGTTCTGTGATTTCAAACTTTGAACTAGGCAAAGTTTTGCTAGACGAAGTTCGTGCTGGTGGCCGTATTCCACTGATCATTGGTCGTGGCCTAACAGGTCGTGCTCGTGATGCTCTAGGCCTAGCTGAAACAGACCTGTTTGCTAAACCAATCGATCCTTCTGCTTCTGATAAAGGCTACACGCTAGCTCAGAAGATGGTAGGTAAAGCGTGTGGCGTTGAAGGTGTACGTGCTGGTCAGTACTGTGAACCTAAAATGACGACAGTGGGTTCTCAAGATACTACGGGTCCTATGACTCGTGATGAACTTAAAGATCTGGCGTGTCTTGGTTTCTCAGCAGACCTTGTAATGCAGTCTTTCTGTCACACATCTGCATACCCTAAACCGGTTGATGTAAACACTCACCATACGCTACCTGATTTCATCATGAACCGTGCGGGTGTTTCACTTCGTCCGGGTGATGGTGTTATCCACTCATGGTTAAACCGTATGCTTCTTCCTGATACTGTAGGTACAGGTGGTGACTCGCATACTCGTTTCCCTCTTGGTATTTCATTCCCTGCGGGTTCTGGCTTGGTCGCATTTGCGGCGGCAACAGGCGTTATGCCTCTTGATATGCCTGAATCTATTTTGGTTCGCTTTAAAGGTGAAATGCAACCGGGTATCACGTTACGTGACCTCGTACATGCCATTCCACTTTACGGTATCAAGCAAGGTCTACTAACTGTTGAGAAAGCAGGTAAGATCAACGAATTCTCTGGTCGTGTACTAGAAATTGAAGGTGTTGAACACCTGTCTGTAGAGCAAGCATTTGAGCTTTCTGATGCATCTGCTGAGCGTTCAGCTGCAGGTTGTACTGTTAAGCTGTCTCAAGAGTCTATCGATGAGTACCTGAACTCGAATATCGTTATGCTTAAGTGGATGATTGCTGAAGGTTACGGTGATGTTCGTACGATTGAGCGTCGTATCACGGCAATGGAAGAGTGGGTAGCGAATCCTGAGTTGCTATCTGCTGATTCAGATGCGGAATACGCGCATGTTATCGAGATTGATCTTGCTGATATTGACCAACCAATCCTATGTGCGCCAAACGATCCAGATGATGCTCGTCTTCTTTCTGATGTTCAAGGGACAGAGATTCAAGAAGTGTTCATCGGTTCTTGTATGACCAACATTGGTCACTTCCGCGCTGCAGGTAAGATGTTAGAAGAGTTTAACGGCTCACTTAATACTCGCCTATGGGTTGCTCCGCCAACGAAGATGGATAAAGACCAACTGACAGAAGAAGGCTACTACGGCATCTTCGGTCGTGCTGGGGTACGTATCGAAACTCCGGGCTGTTCACTATGTATGGGTAACCAAGCTCGTGTTGCTGATGCTTCGACGGTTATGTCGACGTCAACGCGTAACTTCCCGAACCGTTTGGGTAATGGTGCGAACGTTTACCTAGCTTCTGCTGAGCTTTCTGCTGTTGGTGCGATTCTTGGTCGTATCCCAACGAAAGAAGAGTACCTAGAGTACGCTGAGAAGATCAATGCAACCGCTGCTGATACATACCGTTACCTGAACTTCCATAAAATGGGTCAGTACACGGAAAAAGCAGATACCGTTATCTTCCAAGAACCAGCTTAGTTCCTCGTTATATTTGTAGCTGCAGCGTTGTTGACTGCGTACGTTCACCCTAATCACATAGAGCTTCTATGCTCATAGGGATGAACGTACTTGTCGCCTAGCTGCAACTCCAACTATTTAGAGGAACCCAAATGATAGAACGTCTACTTCGGTAGGCGTTTTTTTATGTCTGAATGTTAGTTTACGAGCGACTCGATCTCTTGATGACTTCGCTATATACTCTCGCCTCATTTTTTACCCTATCTGTCATTAGTGCGCGGAGCCTTTATGGAATTTGAATTTACACGAAACACTTTAATGGGCGAGTACTATGTAAAGTGCAGCATGGGTCATGAAATTGTTGGCCGCTGGCTTCAAGAAGAGATCGGGAAAGATAAGCAGAAACTGGATCACGTGATGGCGTTGATTGAACAATCTCGACAGGATCTGAGTAATGAAGTGACGCTGCTTGGCAAAGAGATCAGCCTTGCTATCAATGAAGATGACGTAACGATTCAGGAAAACGTGTTAGCGCATGAGCAAGAGATGGAAGAGGGCAGTGAATTCGACTTCTATAACTGTGAAAGCCAAGCAAGTTGTGGAATCGATGATTTCGAGCGACTTATCGAACGCTGGATGGACTTTTTAGGCTATTAAGGTCTAACTTTCTACTCGCTAGTTAGCCCCAATTCTTGAGTCATTTAGAGCTTTGAAGGCTTGGTTGCCCAAAACTGGAGCAACAATAGCGCAACGCATTAAGATAGTGAAAAGGCCGCACCATATTGGTGCGGCCTTTTTCGTTTTTATGACCTTATCATTTGCATATTATTTAAAATCAATGACTTAACGTTTTGGCACGCTACTTGGATTGTAATAAGAGAATTAACGGATTAAGTGAAGAATTTAAGGAACGAATATGAAATTAATAAATGCCATTGTTAAGCCATTCAAATTAGACGATGTACGCGAAGCGCTCTCTGATGTGGGTATTGAAGGTATGACAGTTTCTGAAGTGAAAGGTTTTGGTCGTCAGAAGGGACACACTGAATTGTATCGTGGTGCGGAGTACCAAGTGGATTTCCTACCAAAAGTGAAGCTAGAGATTGCTACCCAAGCTGAAAACGTTGACCGAGTTGTTGAAGCGATTAGCCAAGCAGCACATACCGGAAAAATCGGTGATGGCAAAATTTTTGTGTATGACCTAAGCCAAGCCGTACGTATTCGTACTGGTGAAATGGATGCTGAAGCACTTTAAAGAATTACAAGGACTGGAGACTTTAATATGGAACTTACGACAACAGTAATGGAACTACGTTACGCACTAGACACTTTTTTCTTCCTCATTTCAGGTGCGTTAGTCATGTGGATGGCAGCAGGCTTCGCAATGCTTGAAGCTGGCCTAGTTCGTTCAAAGAACACCACAGAAATTTTAACCAAGAACATCTGTTTATACGCTATTGCTTGTACGACTTTCTTAGTGGTTGGCTACAACATTATGTACGTAGATAACGGTGAAGGTGGTTGGTTACCTTCATTCGGTACTTTAATTGGTACTCAAGGTGAAGGCGCAGACCATTCACTAGAATCTGACTTCTTCTTCCAAGTTGTGTTCGTTGCAACGGCAATGTCGGTCGTTTCGGGAGCAGTGGCTGAGCGTATGAAGCTTTGGTCATTCCTTATCTTCTCTGTGATTCTAACAGCGTTTATCTACCCAATGGAAGGTTACTGGACTTGGGGTGGTGGCTTCCTATCAGAAGCAGGCTTCAGTGATTTCGCAGGTTCAGGTATCGTGCATATGGCTGGTGCTTCGGCTGCGCTTGCTGGCGTATTGTTACTCGGTGCTCGTCGAGGTAAATACGGTAAAAATGGTGAAATTTACCCAATCCCTGGTTCAAACATGCCGTTAGCAACATTAGGTACATTCATCTTATGGTTTGGTTGGTTCGGCTTCAACGGCGGTTCTCAGCTAATGGTTTCAGATTTTGAAAACGCGACAGCGGTTGGTCAGATCTTCCTTAACACCAACGCAGCAGCAGCAGCAGGCGCAATCGCAGCATTACTAGTATGTAAAACAACTTGGGGTAAAGCAGACTTAACAATGATTCTTAACGGTGCGTTAGCTGGCCTAGTAGCAATCACTGCAGACCCTCTATCACCATCACCTTTATTTTCTGTAGCGATTGGTTCGGTATCTGGTGCCTTGGTTGTATTCAGCATCATTGCTCTAGATAAAGTGAAGATTGATGATCCAGTAGGTGCTATCTCAGTACACGGTGTATGTGGCTTCTTCGGTCTAATGGCTGTGCCTCTGAGCAACGCGGATGCAACGTTTGGTGCTCAACTATTGGGTGCAGCAGTAATCTTTGCATGGGTATTCGGAGCTAGCCTAGCGGTATGGGCAGTGCTTAAAGCAACAATTGGTATCCGTGTAACCGAAGATGAAGAACTAGAAGGTATGGACATGCACGATTGTGGTGTTGGCGCTTACCCTGAATTTGTATCAGTAAAGTAATCAAAGAATAAAGCTTAATGTAGACAAAGAGTAAGCTAGTTTAAGAAACCCCATAACCATTGGTTATGGGGTTTCTTGTTATCTATGTCTAAGCAACAATGATCTCTCAAGAGAGAGTGAGCGAGTATTTTGAATAGGAGATGACATGAATATCCCCTGAAATACATTGTTACAAAAGTGCGAGCTTGATGGTGCTGAGTAGACGAATTTTTTGTCGGACATCATTGTAATTATGTTACTGATGAATATAATAACGCAACTGATATAGATTATCATTTCGATATAAAGGATTTTACAATGAAAAAACTGCTAACACTTTCAGCTCTAGCGTGTAGTGTGATTGCCCCGACAGCAATGGCTGCGGAAGAAGTGAACGTATACTCTTACCGTCAACCTTTCCTAGTTGAGCCTATGTTCAAGGAATTCACGAAAGAGACTGGCATTAAAGTAAACGTTAAGTTTGCTAAAAAAGGTTTAGCAGAGAAGTTAGCTCAAGAGGGTGAATACAGCCCAGCTGACGTTGTATTAACTGTCGATATCAGTCGTTTATCTGAACTAACTAAACAAGGTCTAGTTCAGTCTGTTGAAAGTGATGTACTTGAAAAGAACATCCCTGCTCAGTACCAAGATACTGCTAACGAGTGGTTTGCTCTAACAACTCGTACACGTAGCGTTTATTCTTCACGTGACCGTGTTGGTCGTCTAGGCGAAGAGTTCACTTACGAAGATCTAACTAAGCCTGAATTTAAAGGCAAAATCTGTACTCGTAGCGGTAAGCACCCATACAATGTTTCTCTAGTATCTTCGATGATCGCTCACAAAGGTGAAGCTGAAACGAAAGAGTGGCTAGAAGGCGTAAAAGCAAACCTAGCACGTAAGCCTCAAGGCAACGATCGCGCACAAGTTAAAGCGATTAAAGAAGGTCTATGTGATGTTGCTCTTGGCAACAGCTACTACCTAGGTAAGATGGTTAACGATAAAGAGCAAAAAGCTTGGGCTGACTCTGTTTACATTAACTTCCCTAACCAAGAGACAACAGGTACTCACGTGAATATCTCTGGTATGGCAATGGCTAAATACTCTCCAAACGAAGAGAATGCAGTTAAGCTAATGGAATTCCTATCTGGTAACACAGCGCAAAGCATGTACGCAGAAGTGAACTACGAATACCCAGTGAAAGCAGACGTTAAACCTTCTGAGCTTGTTGCTTCATGGGGTGAATTCAAAGCTGATACAATTTCTCTAGACCAGATCGCTGACCACCACGCAGCAGCAATCAAGTTATTAGATGAAGTTAAGTTCGATCTTTAATTTATTACTGTAGGCTTCGGCCCAAGTAAAATGACAACCTCAAGTCGCCATTTTCGGTCACTTGGGGTTGTTTGTTTTTGGAAAATCACTTTTTGATACAAAGCTCGTCGTTGATCCCTTGAGTTATTAGCATCTCACCTTGAAGTCGTTACAGTATATGGGTATAAATAACCCCACCATTAAAAGGATATGAGATGTATTTGCAAATGCATTTGTGTTTCATTAAGCCTCGTTGTAGTTAGGCGATGAAAGAAAAGAATTATTTATGGAACACCAGTAGCGGCATTATTGCAGTATTGCTGGTTTTACCGATCTTAGCGATTTTTACGACGGCTGTTGGAGAAACAGATGAGCTATTTTCTCATCTGATGTCCACAGTGATGCCCACCTATGCTTACAATACGGTGGTTTTAGTCATAGGAACCATGTTCCTGTCTTTAGTTTTTGGTATTCCGTCTGCTTGGATTATGGCAATGTGCCGTGTGCCGGGTGAGCGTGTTTTACAGTGGGCACTGGTACTGCCATTAGCTATGCCAGGCTATATTGTCGGGTATATCTTTACCGATTGGTTCGACTTTGCAGGCCCTGTTCAAGTGCTACTGCGAGATCTGACTGGGTGGGGGCCCGGTGAGTATTGGTTCCCGGATATTAGAACCTTATCGGGTGCCATTATTGTTCTGTCCCTCGTTCTTTACCCTTATGTTTACTTGTTGTGCCGCGCGGCTTTTATGGAGCAAAACGTCTCCTTATTACAATCCGCTCGGTTGCTAAAATGCTCACCTTGGGAAAGCTTTCGTCGTATCTCTTTACCGCTTGTTCGTCCTTCTATGGCGGTAGGTCTATCGCTTGTCGCAATGGAAACCATCGGTGACTTTGGTACCGTGAGTTACTTTGCAGTCAACACCTTAACGACAGCGGTTTACGATACCTGGTTAGGTTACTCAAGTTTAACGGCTGCAGCGAAAATATCGGCAATTATGCTGGTTATCGTGATCCTACTGTTGAGTTCAGAGCGCTATAGCCGTCGTAAACAGAAACTGTTCCAGAATCAATTCAGCAGTCGTGAAGACTTTCGCTACGACCTGTCCGGTTGGAAAAAATGGTTGGCACTGTTCTGGTGTTGGGGATTAGTGTGCGTTGCATTCTTGTTCCCTCTTGGCCAGTTGATGATCTATGCCTACAAATACTTTGCGCAAAGTTGGACGCCTGAATTCAGAGAGTATGCGGTTAACAGCCTTTATGTGTCAGTAGTCGCGGCGATTATTGGCGTTATCATTGCGATGATTGTGAATTTTAATCAGCGTGTTAGCCCAGGTAAGAAAAATCAGGCTTACATGCGTATTGCTTCGATGGGCTATGCCGTCCCAGGCACCGTATTAGCGATTGGCGTGATGGTACCTGTATTGTTTATGGATCACTTGGTCAATGACATTGCTAAAGTGATGGAGTGGGGACGACCTGGTTTGATCTTCTCTGGTTCCATGTTTGCGCTTATCTTTGCAATGGTCGTGCGTTTTTCTGCAGTGGCGATCGGCAGTATCGAAAGTAGCTTGAGTAAAGTATCTCCTTCATTGGATATGGCTTCTAAAACCATGGGTTGTAATACCAACCAGATGTTACGTCGTGTTCATTTACCTTTGATTAAACGCGGCGCGTTGATCGCAGGTTTACTGGTGTTTATCGAATCAATGAAAGAGCTAAATGCGGCATTGCTGTTACGTCCTTTCAACTTCGAAACATTGGCGACCTATGTCTATAACTATGCCTCAGATGAGCACCTAGAGTTGGCGGCAATGCCTGCTGTATTATTGGTGTTGGTGGGTTTAATTCCTCTGATCATCGTTAACCGTTCTTTGGAGCAGAAACACTAATGAGTTGTGCATTATCAATTAAAGATCTGACTTGCAAATATGAGTCGCAAACCATCTTGGAATCGCTCTCGTTAGAAGTTGAGCATGGTGAAATTGTTTGTCTTCTTGGTGCCAGTGGCTGCGGAAAAACGACTTTGCTTAAGGCGGTTGCAGGGCTGCTTCCATTAAGTAGCGGAATCATGAGCTTGAACTGTCAAACCATTGATGATGGTGATAATTGGTTGCCACCAGAGCAACGAAACATCGGTATGATTTTCCAAGATTACGCCCTGTTTCCGCACCTGACGGTAAACCAGAATGTTGGTTTTGGCCTTAAAGATCTCTCTGATCAGCAAAAGAAAGAGAAAGTCCAAGAGATGTTGGAGCTGGTTCATTTAGATGAATTCGGTGACCGATACCCACATCAACTTTCTGGTGGTCAACAGCAGCGCGTAGCGATTGCTCGTTCTTTAGCATACAAGCCAGATTTATTGTTATTGGATGAACCTTTCTCAAATATCGATACTCAGGTTCGCCATGAGTTGATCTCTCAGATTCGTAAAATATTTAAGAAGCAGGGTGTGACGGCTATTTTTGTGACTCACAGTCGTGAAGAGGCGTTCGCGTTTGCAGACAAGATGGCAGTAATGAACCATGGTGTGATTGAACAGTATGGTTCGGCATCGGAGCTTTATTTCCACCCTTCGAGTAAGTTTGTTGCAGACTTTTTGGGCGGCGGCAGTTACCTCAATGCACAGCGTATTTCAGAGCTGGAGTTTGAAACCAGCTTGGGTGTGGTTGAAGCTAAACCACAAACGGAGATTGAATTTGGCAGTGCGTGTGAGCTTCTTTTAAGACCACAGCATATCCAAGCTAGTTACGAACAAGACAGTGCTATTTCAGTGCTAGAACAGCAATTTATGGGCGACCACTGTCGTTATGTTATTGAAGCACATGGTCAAAAGCTATTGGCAACCTCGTCAGAAGCGCTTGAAGTTGGTATGCCGGTCAACGTAAAAGTGGATACCAAAGGCGTATTGGCTTTCTAATTAGGTACAACTCATAGTACCGATAATTCGTGATGAACCATAAAAAAGCCCAGCACTTTAATCGAAAGTACTGGGCAAAAGTTCTTCATCTATAGGGGTTAACAAGGCAGTGATTTGTTAAGTCCCATACAAGACTGCTGCGCTCTATAAGCCTATAGAGAGAGGAAGTCTTTCACTTTTTGAAGAACATGTTCTGCAGTGTCTTTATCTTCCATTTCAGCGAAGATTCGTAGCAATGGCTCAGTTCCTGAGAAACGAGCAATCACCCAGCCGCCATTCTTGAAGTACACCTTGGCACCATCTTCATAGCTGACTTTTTCAATTTCGTATTCAAATTCAGGCAGTTGTTTTTCGGCGTAGATCTTGGTGTAGAGCGCTTCCTTCTCTGAAGGTTTAAACTTGCAATCGCCTTCTGCCGTATACGCATAGCCATACTTAGAGTAGATTTCATCAAGCAGCTCAGAGAGTTTCTTACCTGTCACACTGATCATCTCAACCAGTAAGCTCGATGCGAACACGCCATCCTTACCTTTGATGTGACCTCGAATAGTTAAACCGCCAGAGCTTTCACCGCCAATTAGTGAATCATCGGCTTCCATTTGAGAGCTGATATGCTTAAAGCCTACAGGAACCTCAAAGCTCTTCTCACCATGATCTGCCGCTACTTTGTCGAGCAGATGTGTGGTGGCGATGTTACGCACGACAGAGCCTTTCCAGCCTTTGTATTCCAATAAGTAGTAGTAAAGAAGCAGTAACACTTCGTTAGGGTGAATGAAGTGACCTTTCTCATCGATGATGCCTAAACGGTCGGCATCGCCATCGGTACCAATACCAATGTCATAGCCTTCTGCTGCTACCAAATGCTTCAAGCGATACAGCGTAGCTGCATTAGGAGATGGCATGAGACCACCGAAATCTGGGTTCTTACCATCGTTGATCACGTCGACATCACAGCGGGCACTGATTAGAACGGTTTGCAGTGCGTTTTTTGCCACGCCAAACATTGGGTCGATCAGGACTCTTAGGTTGGCTTGTTTAATCGATTCGATATCAATAGCGTTAATGATCGAGTCAACAAAGGCGTTCATCGGATTGATGATCTCAATTTCTTTGTCATTCAATGCTTGTTCAAAATCGACTCTGACGACATCTTCACTGGTTAGGGTCGAAATCTGTTGTTCGATCTTTTCTGTGATGATCTCATCAGCATCTCGGCCACCTTCAATGAAGATCTTTATGCCGTTATAGTCCGCTGGGTTGTGAGAAGCGGTAATACAGGCTGAGTAAATACATCCCATCTCTTTTGCTTGGAACATCACGATAGGAGTCGGAACGAACTTGTCGATAAAGCTCACTTTGATTTTGTTGGCTGCCAATACTTCAGCAAACCAGCACGCGGCTTTATCTGAAAGGAAGCGGCGGTCATAGCCGATAACGAAGCCGTTTTTCGCTGCATCTTCATTATTGATGATGTTAGAGAGTGCTTGTGCCACTAAGCGGACGTTTTCTCTAGTGAACTCTTCACCAATAAACGCGCGCCAGCCGCCAGTACCAAATTTAATCATTAGAAAATCCTTTTAGTCTCACTATCTCAAGCCAGTAAAGACTTGAGATAGGAGCTGTTCATCAAATTGAGTGACTAGCCTAGAACAACGACAACATCGTTCACGCTGCCTTCTGCTTGCACTGGAATTGCACCTTCAACCTGTTCACCATTAATAGTGATAGAGGCAACGCCTTTGCTTACTGCATTCGGGTTCTGCACTGTGATGTTGTAAGTTGCGCCACGCCATTGACGAGTTACTTCAAACTCAGGCCAATTAGTCGGGATACATGGATCAACTGTTAAGCCTTCAAAGCCTGTACGAACACCAAGAATGAAGTTGGTTACCGCGAAGTAAGCCCAACCAGAAGTACCTGTTAACCAAGGGTGGTTTGCACGACCATGGTCTTGGTGATCTTTACCCATGATGAACTGCACGTACGAGTATGGTTCTGCGTAACGCGTTTCAATCATGTCGTTTTGGTTGTACGGGTTAAGTGCGTCGTAGAACTTCATAGCACGGTCACCACGACCTAGCTTCGCTTCTGCTACCCAAGCCCATGGATTCGGGTGAGAGAAGATTGCACCATTCTCTTTAACGCCTTGGTAAACGCGAGTTACAAAGCCGATATCGTCGTTTGGTGTTGCGAATGAAGGAGAGTTTAGGTGTAGGCCGTATTCAGAGAAAAGGTTCTCATCGACAGCGTCCATCGCTTTCTCGCCACGCTCTTGAGATACCGCGCCAGATAGAACCGCTAGCGTGTTTGACTCAAGGTGCACACGACCTTCAGCTTGTTGTGCGGTACCGATCTTGTCGCCATTTTTAGTCAGACCACGGATGTACCAGCCACCCTCGTCATCCCAAAGGTGTGTTTCACATGCTTCACGAACGTTCGCT
The DNA here is from genome assembly GCF_014164465.1 of Vibrio sp. SG41-7. Taxonomy (NCBI): domain Bacteria; kingdom Pseudomonadati; phylum Pseudomonadota; class Gammaproteobacteria; order Vibrionales; family Vibrionaceae; genus Vibrio; species Vibrio sp. SG41-7. The sequence goes on from NZ_JACJFF010000018.1 coordinate 31,091, forward strand.
GCCATTTCAGTGTATTTAGTAACGTCTGCATCGTTATTACGAAACTTAGCAAGATCTAGGAATTCTTGTAGCGCCCAGAAGTGTAGGAATGAAACCATTGAAGATTCACCACCACCTAGGTTCAAACAGTCGTTCCAGTCTGCACGAAGACCCTTACAGATACCCGTTTGACCTACGTATTCTGCAGAAAAGTTCAGTGCGGCTTTCATGTGCTCGTAAACCGTTGCTTCGCCACCGTCTGCGTATGGAATCACTTCGTCAAAGAAATCGTGTTCACCGGTTTCCATCACGTACTTGATGATAGTTGGTACGATCCACAAGTGATCATCAGAACAGGTATCGTCAATGCCGTGGATCTTGTCGTCGTCTGAAGGCGTTGGAACAACCGTTGGTGATTTTGAAGGCTCAACGTCTGCTTTCTCTGGATCGAACCAGTCAGGATCGAACAAGTGTAGACCGTAGCCCGCTTTCACTTGGCCACGAAGCAGATCGATAATACGTTTCTTGGTCATTTGTGGGTTGGCATGAGGTACTGAGATCGCGTCTTGCGCAGTATCACGGTAACCAAGGCCAGTACGACCACCGACTTCAATGAAGGATGCAAAGCGCGACCAAACTACACAGGTTTCCGCTTGGTAAAGCGTCCACGTGTTGATCATTGTGTCTAAGCCTTCGTTTGGCGACTTAACTTGGAACTTGTTGCAGCGTTCATCCCAGTGATCTTTGATGCCTTGGAAAGCCGCATCTACGTTGGCAGTGTCTTGGTACTTCTCACGTAAGCGTTCACCGTTGCCTTTACCGATACCTAGTACGTACGCAAAGCGAACCTCTTCACCCGGTTGAATCGTAAATTGCTTGTGCAGAGAACCACAGTGGTTGTAACAAGTTTGAGCACTGTTAGAACATTTACCGTTCTCAACGGCAATTGGGTTCGCTTCATCACGGTACATGCCAAGGAAGTTGTCACGTTGGCCGTCGTAGCTATCTGGTGAGAAAGTTGAAGCTAAGTAGTAGAAACCTTCAAAGTCGTTAGTGTTGTAGTACAAGTCGTATTCCAGAACACCTTCTTGGTAAGACGTGCCTGCAGAGTACAAGGACATCTGATGGTTCTGGTTGTCTGATTGAATGTGGCTGAAAGAGAACTCAACGAACGAGAATGTGCTGATGGTTCTTGGTTTGTCAGTGTTGTTCTTCAGTACGACATCCCAAACTTCTGCATCTTCACCCTTAGGAACGAATAGCGTTTTAGTTGCGGTAATACCGCTGTATTCACACTTGAACTTAGAATATGACAGGCCATGGCGTACTTCGTAGTTCGCTTCATCTAGGTTTTTTGCCACAGGCTGCCAAGAGATAGACCAGTAATCACCTGTCTCATCATCACGCAGGTAAACATAGTGTCCTGGACGGTCGAATGTGCCGTTTGGACGGAATTTAGTAACACGGTTGTATTCCGGAGAATTGTAGAACGAGTAACCGCCCGCATTGTGCGAAATTACGGTACAAAACTTTTCAGTACCTAGGTAGTTTGTCCAAGGTGCTGGTACATCAGGGCGAGTGATGACGTATTCGCGGTTGTCGTTATCGAAATAGCCGTATTTCATTGTCATTTCCTTTTTAACAAACTGCATTTATGCAGCTAATTTTTAAATAGTGATGCTGAGTCGTATCTAACTGAGCACCTTAATTTGAGTCAGCAACCGCTCGATGTGAGTGTCGCTTTGATTTTGTTTTATTGAGCTTTCCAAGGGTTGCGATAATCAACATTGAGTCTGTCGAGTAATGGCAGATGCCCCTTTAGGCGAGATAGGTAATCTAGCCAGTTTCGGTTGTTTTTATGTGTCCAACATCCTTCAGCTAAAGCGCTAATTCTTGGGAATACCATGTAATCCATACGCTTTTGGTTGGTGACGATCTCACACCATAGAGCACACTGAATTCCGCGGATCCGCTTACGAATTGGGTCGGTGTCGGATATCTCAGCAAGTGCTTCGTAGGTGTAAGCTTGTTCTAATGGGATAACGGCAGCCCAATCTACGCCCGGTTCTTCCGGTGCATAATCTTGGGTCATGTCGAGATAGGTAAACTGTGCAGGTTGCAGCACCACATCAAAGCCTTGGCGAGCGCAATTCACTGCAGCTTCTTCACTGAGCCACGAGTAGATGATGGTCTCTTTACTGACTTTGTCGCCGTGTTGCGCTTCTTCCCAGCCCACCATGCGCTTGCCAAGTTGCTTGAGTTTGTTCTCGGCATAACGGAATAGGTGGCCTTGTAAGTCTTTGCTGTCTTGATATTGATGCTTTTTCATCAAAGCTTGAGCAGCAGGGCTGTTGGTCCACACGCCCGGTGGTACTTCGTCTGCACCCATGTGAATTAATTCGCTAGGGAACAGCTCTGCCACTTCTTCAATAACTGCATCTAGAAATTGGTAAGTGCCTGGTAAACCTGGGTTTAGTACGTTGTCGTTGTAGTGCTGAATGCTCTTGTATTGAGTGATATCAGCTTGCTCTACCAGCATGTCTGGCAGTGATTTGATTGCGGCGCGACAGTGTCCTGGGATATCGATTTCAGGAATAACCGTGATGCTGCGTTGCTCTGCGTATTCAATCACTTCGCGAATCTGTTGCTGCGTGTAGAAGCCGCCATAGTTATCCGCAATGTGGGTGTATTGCGGTTCTAATGCATGGTCAGGACCACGCCAAGCGCCAATTTTCGTTAGCTGAGGCAGGCTCTTGATCTCAATTCTCCAGCCTTCATCATCGGTTAGGTGCCAGTGAAAAACGTTGAATTTGTACTGCGCCAGTTGGTTGATCAAACGCTTCACTTGATCGACTGAGTGGAAGTGACGAGCGCAATCCAACATCATGCCGCGGTACTTAAATCGAGGTTGATCGGCGATTTTGCAACATGGTAGAGAGAAGTTCTCCGCGTCCAGTTGTTGAACTAACTGGATCAAGCTTGCCACAGCGTGTGTAAAGCCCGATTGGCTGCCTGATTCAGCAGTAATCTGTTGTGCAGTGATGGACAGCTTGTATTCGGCTTCATCTAACGTCGGGTTGCTGCGAAATAGAATGTCGCCGCTTTCGTCTTTTGAAAGTTCAGTTGAAAGCGCGTTCGAAAGAGACAACTCAAAGGTCGAGAGCAATTCTTGCTGGAACCAAGAGACTGCCTTATCAGCAAGATGAGATTGAACCTCAATTCTGCATTCGCTGCTTAGCGCGAATCTACTTAGCGCGAAACTACCTTGCTGAAATTCGATCTGATTCGGCTGAGGAATCAATGCCACTTGAGCTGCGCTCACTTCAGGAATTTGATTGCGTTCACGGTATGGCGAAGCCAGTACAATGGGTGATATCGCGACAGGCAGTACCGATGTTTCCCCATCATGATGTGACTGGATAAAGGCATCGTTAAGGCCATCAGAATAGAAGCGGAATGGTGCGCTTTGAATACTGAATTCAAGGTAGAAATGGTTATTGGCTTTTAACACTGGCGAATTTGGTTTGAACGAGCAAAAGCTTCCTACTTGAGTCAATTCACCTTGCGACAAACTCTCAGGAAGGATGAATCGGTCAAAGGCAAAATGCAGTGACCAATCTTGTACGTCGAGGTCACTTAAGTTATGTACCGTAAGGCCGAATCGGCAGTTATTTTTTTGTTCAGAAAGAACAGCTAAGTCGATGCGATAATTCATATAACTTCCCTGCTAAGCCTGTTGATACAAGTTGTGTTGTGATTTTCCGGCAAACATCAATGCGCCTTCGATAGCGTCGAATTGAGGTTTAACGATCCATTGTTGTACTGGTGGAGATAGCCAGTTGAGAATACGCTCAGCGATACTTCCCATTAAGCACACCTTGTCAGCGCCTTTTCGGTGTAGTGCTAAGACAAACATTTCGATATCAGCAGCGGTTTGCTTGAGCATCTCGATAGCCAGTTCATCACCTTCATTTGCCAGTTGAAAAATAACTGGAGAAAATTGGCCGTAATCTTTTGGAATCGCGCCTTTTGACCACGCCACGATCGCATCAACATCATTATTGAAGTGATTCATAACATGCTGAGTCAGCGGAGTTTTGTTGCGAATGCCATCTTCAGCGAGTAGAACTTGCTGAATTAAACGAAGGCCCATCACTGCGCCGCCGCCTTGGTCTGAAATTGGGAATTCACGACCGCCAACAACATGTTGTTCGCCGTTGTTTAGGTAGATACCACATGAACCTGTGCCACCAATCATGATTGCACCGTCTTGGCCGTTGTGAGCACCAATGCAAGCGCCGTAAGCGTCTGTATTGAGTGTCATACTTGCGAAAGGGTGAGCTTGTACCATGAAGTCGAGCCATGCTGATTTTTGCTCTGCGCCAGCTAGCGCCAAACCAACATGCATATTAGAAAAATCGTTAGAGTCGAGTTGGCTTTGTTGTGCGGCTTTGGTGATGGCGTCAACGATAGAGTTCATTGCAACATCAACACCCAATAGAATGTTGGCACTGCCACTCTTTGCTTCACCAACCAGCTTGCCTTGGTCATCGCGAATTCGAGCTCGACAAGAAGTGCCTCCACCATCAATACCTACGTAGTAAAGAGTCATGATTATTGCTCCTTACTTTGTGCTAGGAAGTTGAATTGCGCAGCCGTTGCCAATAGGAACCAAGCGCCGTGAGGGATCCATTGTTCACCCCAGCGCCAGTTTTGAAGCATGTCGTCTTTCTGTGCTGGTGGGTTGAATGCGATGTCTTGTTCGTCTTCGAAACCAGCCGTGATGCCGTTGCAGACACCACCTTTTGCATTGAAGAAACCAAGCTGAGGTAGGTAGTCTGGGTTGTTATGGCCGTGACCATCGAGCATGCACATGTGGTATGGGTTGAGGCCCAAGATCCAATCAAGGCTGTTTTGTGAAAGCTGGATTAGACGCTGTTGAAGGTCATTATCCTTAATGTGCGGTTGAACTAGGTAAGCCATGGTTGCGAGTGAACCAAGGCGAGCATTTTCACCTTGCCACCAGTAACCTGTCTCGTTCTGTTGAGCGACGAAGAAGGCATCGCGTTTATCACCATCGACAGATTTAACGTACTGTCTTGGGTAGCCGAATGGGTTGGTGACTTTGTCGGTAATATTGATTTCGAACTGGCAAGCTTGCTCAACGGCTGTGCGAGCCTGTTCTTTTAATCCAGCATTGGTTTCGTTGTCGATGTATTCGCATAGCGCAATCACCGGAAGGCCAGCTTCTGCTGCATGAAAGTATGGGCGAGAGCCATCAGAATTTGCAGACCAGAAGTGCTCAAATGAATTATCTGACTGTTGGCGAGAGATTAAACGAGTCGCCCAAGTTCTTGCTTCTGTTAGGTATTGCTGGTCTTGAGTTACGCGATACAGCTCATTGGCTGCGAGCAGGGCACAATACTCATCGATGATGTTCTCTTCACCATCGTTTAGGTACTGGAGGTTGTACTCTTTTAGGTGCCAGTAACCCTTAACAGCGGTTTCAAGGTAGGTGTGGCTTGAGTAACTGCCAGAGGTTTCAAGCTCAGATGCAGCAGCCAGTGCTGCAATAGCGACGCCTGCACCTTGTCGGTAGCCAGCTTGTAAGTCTGTTGATTTATGGCCTTCTTGAGTCGCATAAGCGCAGATGTCGCGCTGATTGATATCTTTGCTCCATTTGTCGAATACCGTCATATAGAAGTATCCGTCGGCGTCTTGCATACGCACTAAGAAGTCGGCACCGAACAGAGCCTCTTCCGTTAGACGAGTCATGGAGAATTTCGGGAAATCTGGATTATGGCTAGTCAAGCGCACGCTTTTTAGCATGTTCCAAACGACCATTGGAATTTGTTGTGGGTTTAGGTAGTTACCATAAGACAGGTGGCTAAAATACTTACTGACATCTCCTGATGCGTCATACCATCCTCCGTGGACATCGACGTATCTGTCGGTACCTAGAATTTGTGCTTGTCGATCTTTTTTGTCGAAAATACCGCCACAGCGTTGTGACTTAAAGTAATGAAGCACATCAGAGAATGTGTGGTTCATTAATAGGTTGCTACCAATCTCAAATACTTCTGAACGCAGGTTGTCAAAACGTAGGTAGTAGCGACCAGATTCAGTAACTGAACTGAAATCGATAGTGAAGAATTGCCCTTGATGCCAATTTGCTACGCGGCCTTGTTTAACCACATCAAAACTTCCGACAGTCATATGATTGTCTGCACAGACGAGTAAAGCCGTAGTGCTCGATAGACGAGCTTTCTTTGTTTGTAAGATAGCTTGCTTTGGGCCTGTGGACTCATAGCCAATATGGTTGGTCAATAACAGCATCAATATTCTCCGACAGTCCTAGTTTCTATTGGCTAGGTACTTGAATGTTTTGGATATAAATAGTTAGGGCCCGCAGACCCTAACTTGGACTTTATTGCTTAGCTTTCGTGCAGGTAACAACGTACAAAGTGGTTATCAGCTAACTGTGTAACCCCTGGCAGCTGCTCTTTACACTTGTCCATCGCGTGAGTACAACGGCCTGCAAATGGGCAACCTGCTGATACTGGTGTCCAAAGTGGGATCTCCCCTTTGTTACCTGCTAGTTGGTCGTGGATCGATTTCTTAGGATCTGGAACTGCCGAAACCAATAGCTGAGTGTAAGGGTGTTGAGGGTTAGCAATAACGTCATCGGTATCGCCCCATTCCACCATGTGTCCAACGTACATTACGGAAAGATCTTCAGCGATGTAACGAGCCGTTGCGATGTCGTGAGTGATGTAAAGTAGAGACATTTGCTTCTCAAACTTCATCTCTTCCATTAGGTTCAAGACACCTGCACGAATCGATACATCAAGCATTGAGGTTGGCTCATCTGCGAGAACCACTTCCGCACCTACCGCGATGTTACGTGCAAGGTTGACACGTTGACGCTGGCCACCTGAGAGTTGGTGAGGGTACTTTTCTGCCGTCGCTTGCGGTGGTACTAACCCCACTTGCTCTAGAAGATCGTATACACGTTCCTGTAACTCTCTCTTGTTGCCCGGAGATACTTTTTTGTGGATCAACAAAGGGCGAGCGATGTGGTGGAAGATATTGTGTGTTGGGTTCAGTGAACCAAACGGGTCTTGCCATACCATCTGCACACCTTCACGGTAGTGCATGAGATCTTTTCTGCTTGAGATCTCTTGGATATCGCGACCTTTGTATTCGATCGTACCGCCCGAAGGCGCGTACATTTTTGCGATCATTTTTGCTGTTGTTGATTTGCCTGAACCAGACTCACCAACCACTGCTAGGCCACGGCTTTTGTACATCTTGAATGACACGTCGTTAATCGCACGCATCATTGGGGTTTGAATGGTGGTACTGCTTATTGGGAAGTCTTTTACGACATTCTTGCCTTCTACCAATAATTGACCGAAATCTTTGCTCATAATTGTCTCCAGAATCCTTGTTCGCTTTGCTTGCTTTTCGGCGGTCGAGCCGCCTTATTCGTTATCCACGCTGAGTCAGCGTGCAAGCTATAGCTTCCTTTGTACTATTGGGTCACCGTACAGGTGGCAGTTAGACAAGTGTCCAGGGTCGATAGAGCGCAGCTTAGTTGGCACCTTAGTACAAGTTTCGTGTACACGGTCACATCGAGCTTGGAAACGACACCCTTCAGGAATCTCTAAGAGGTTCAGAGGGTTACCCGGAATACCCGCTAGTTTTGTCTTTGGCCCTGTTAGTGGAGGGAAAGAACTACCCAGCCCTTTGGTGTAAGGGTGGTAAGGGTTTTCTAGAATATCTTGAGAGTTTGCGACCTCGATAAGTTCACCGGAGTACATGATGCCGATACGGTCAGAGAACTCGACCATCAATGACAAGTCATGGGTGATGAACAGAATTGAGAAACCAAACTCTTCTTTTAGTGCATAGATCTTTTGTAGGATTTCGCGTTGAACAACCACATCAAGCGCGGTCGTTGGCTCATCCATAATGATCAGCTTTGGATTCAATGCTAAAGCGATAGCAATAACTAAGCGTTGACGCATGCCGCCAGAGAATTGGTGAGGGTAGTCACTCAATCGGCTCGGGTGAATATCGACGATTTCAAGTAGACCTTCAGCGCGTTGCTTAGCTTGTTCACGAGTCATGTTGGTGTGATGCATAATCACATCACAGAACTGCTCTTCCATTGGAAGTACAGGGTTGAGTGCGTTCATCGCACTCTGGAATACCATCGACATCTCGCTCCAGCGGAACGCTTGCATACGTTCGTCACTGTATTCAAGGATGTTCTCACCATTGAAGATGACTTCACCACCACTGATGTAAGCGGGCGGCTTATGAAGACGCATAAGAGAGAAAGCAACGGTTGATTTACCACAGCCAGATTCACCAGCTAAGCCGAATACTTCACCCGGAGCGATGTCAAAACTTACGTTATTACACGCGCGAACATCGCCAGACTCTGTGATGTAATCCACGCATAAGTTGCGGATTGAAATTAGTGGTTCAGACATGATTATTTATCTCCGCTCCAAAGTGCATTTTGTGGTGGTAGTTCTGGTTCACGTTCTTCTTTATCTTGAGCCGCTAGTTTTTTCCAACGCTTCATGCCTTTGTGAGAACGCAGTTGCGGGTTGGCAATTTCATCGACCGCGAAGTTAAGCAGAGCAAGGCCAGTTACAAGTAGTGTTAATGCGATACAAGGAGCTAACAGTTCCCACCAAGCGCCAATCAGCATTGATGAAGAGGTTTGAACGTTGTAAAGCATGATGCCCCAGCTGATTGTGTTCGGGTCACCAAGACCTAGGAACGAAATCGTAGCTTCCATCATGATTGCGTACATCACCGAACCGATGAAGCTCGCGCCAACGATAGAGATAAGGTTTGGAAGAATCTCTACGAAGATGATACGGAATGAAGATTCACCCAAAACTTCAGCGGCTTTTACAAACTCTTTTTCACGCAGTGCTAACGTTTGGGAACGAACAACACGCGCGCCCCAAGCCCAGGACATAAAGCCGATAACCAAGGTTATGGTGAGTGGCCCTGCCTCACCGATAAAGGCTGCAACGACGAACAGTAGTGGGTATTGAGGAATAACCAACATGATGTTCATTGCGGCTGTCAAAATGTCATCGACACGGCCGCCAAAGTAGCCCGCGGAAACACCGATAACCGTTGCTAGTAAACATACGGTAAGGCCTGCACCAAAACCTACAGCCAGAGATACACGTGCGCCGTATACCACTTGTGACCAAACGTCACGGCCCATACGAGTTGTCCCCAGTACATGGTCTGCTTTCTTAGACATGATAAGTGTGCGACGGTCGTCTGCTAGGTTTTGAGCAACCCAGCCGTCAGGGTTCGTTTGTGCAGACTTAACGACGAAGCCAGGGTACTCGTGTGGGTTACCTGTACGCTTGTCGGGTACATGTTTGGTGATCAATGGAGCCGCAATAGCACCAAGAATAAAAATACTTAGGATGATGACACCGGTTAGGGCCATCGGATTGCGCCAAATGAGTTTTAGAATATCTTTCATGATTATTTACCACCCTTACGAAGACGAGGGTCAAGAACAACGTAAAGCATGTCTGCAACAAGGTTAAAGAACAGCATGAATAGCGTCATGATAAGCAGTTGGCCTTGCAATACTTGGTAGTCACGAGCGTTAATTGCGTTGAAAAGTACGCTACCAAGACCTGGGTAGTTAAAGATGATTTCGATAATTAACTGACCGCCGATTGCCATACCTAGAGACATCGAAAGCGCCGTCACACTTGGCAGCATCGCGTTACGAGCTGCGTAATTGAATACCACTCGGTTTTCGCTAAGGCCTTTGCCTTTCGCCATGGTGATGTAGTCTTCTGCGAGTAGGTTGATCATGTTGTTACGCATGTTTACTAGGAAGCCACCAATTTGAACAACCGAAGCACATACCAGAGGCAAGAAAGCGTGGTAAGCAACGTCTTTGATGAATGCCCAACTTGTCCAATCAGGTATCGTACCAGCGGTATAGGCGTAGCCAGTTGGGAACCACTTCAAACCAATTGCGAAGGTAAATAGCGCAAGCATTGCAATAACAACTTGAGGAACGGCTTGTAGAATAAGCATCCCTGGAGTAACAAAGGCATCGTATTTACTGCCACGTTTCCACGCTGCAAAAATACCTAGGATTGAGCCAATCGAGAAAGAAAGAATAACGGCAGTGCCTGCTAAGAATAGCGACCAACCGAATGCGCCACCTAACAGTGTATTTACTGAAAGTGGGTAGAATTGAATTGATGTACCAAGCTCCCAGCTTAGAATGTTCTTCATGTATGCGCCGTATTGAACCAGTAAGCCGCCATCAACGAAGCCTAATAGTTCTTTCATTGCCGCAATACGCTCAGGAGTAACTTGAACAGAAGCGTTCGCAAACATCATGGTAACCGGGTCACCAGGCATTGCTCTTGGAATAATAAAGTTTAACGTCGCTGCAACTAATAGCGCGACAAAATAAAATGACAAACGTCTTAAAAAATAACCCATAACTCACACCTTACTCACCCAGATTGTTTCCCTGTTTCTGGATTCAGGTCGCTCCTAGCGAAATTTGGAACGAAAAATCCCCTGACGACTAGCGCCATACTTTCAATTGATAGTGTGGGGATTTTTATAAGCGGCGTAAGAAGTTACGCCGCAAAGATTGAACGATTACTTATTTAACTGGTTTTAGGTCCAGTACATGAAGTAGACGCTCTGGAATACCAGCCCAAATGTTTGGACGGCCTTTTGGATTTTCTTCGTTCCACCAACCAGTGAAGCGAGTCGTGTTGTATTGGTACATGTAAGCACCAGACATCACTGGGATTGTCACTTGGTCTGCAGCGATGATTTGCTGGATACCGTGTGCAATATCTAGCTGCTCGTTCTTGTCAGCTGTTTTGTAGAAGCTGTTTAGAAGACCATCTAGCTTGTCGTTTTGGTAGAAGTGCATCGCGAAACGAGGCATACCATCACCAGATTGAAGTGATGAGTTGTAAGCACTGTTCCAGTACGTGTATGGATCCGCACCGTGGAAGTAGTTTGTGTATGCTACGTCGTATGTACCTTCAAGCATTGCTTGGTTGTAAACAGAGAAGTCAGGTGTACGAGCTTTCGCTTTAATACCGATTTCGTTTAGCTGTTCTACCGCTAGTTGAACGGTGTTGTTGAAGTCAGTCCAGCCGTTTGGCGATTGAATCATTAGTTCGAAAGACTTGCCTGATGGAGTATCAACAAAACCATCTTTGTTTACATCTTTGAAGCCAGCGTCAGCAAGAAGCTTCTTCGCGCCTTCAGCGTTGTAAGTGTTGAAGCCTTTGTACTTGTCATGGGTTTTTTCATCAGACCAAGCTTCAAATGCGTAGCCAAGACCCGATGCGAAATCGTTCACAGTACCGCCACCGTAGAATGCGATATCGATGATAGTTTGACGGTCAAGAGCCATAGAGAAAGCACGACGGAATTCAACGTTGCTCAATGCTTCATGCTTCGCAGCATCAGGGTGCTTGAAGTTAACGATGAATGCCTGTGTACCTGCTGGCGGGTACCAGTAGTGGTGTTTAGGGCTAGCTGCAGCGTATGTACGATCGATATCTGGAACGAAAGAAGACGTCCAGTCCATTTCACTGTTTACAACTTTACCTAGGAACTGGTCGTTGTTCGCAATTTGTGGAACACGTAGACAGTCAACATCTAGGTTGTCTGCATCCCAGTAGTTCGGGTTAGCACACTGGATGTATAGCTGAGCTGTAAACGTATCGATTTCTGTAAACGGACCAGAACCTACTGGGTTCTCATTGGTAAACGTTGATGGATCTTTCACGTCTTTCCAGATGTGCTTAGGTACTACAGGTACTTTAGCAATCTCATAAGGTACGTTTGAGTTTGCTTCTGTTAGGCTGAACTTAACTTGGTAGTCGTTCAGTTTTTCTACAGAAGTTACCCAAGAGTTGATACCAGATTGGTCAAGCTCTGGCTTCTCTTTTACAAGGTTGAAAGAAAAAACAACATCATCAGCAGAGAAAGTTTCTCCGTCAGACCATTTAACACCCTTACGAGTGTCGAAAACTACGCTCATCAGATCATCTGACATTGTGAAGTTTTCAGCTAGACGGAACACTGGAGTGTTACCGTGCATTTCGTTGAATACTACTAGCGGCTCATAAAGGAAGTCGGTTGTAGTATGTAGGTTAGTAGCACCAAGGTACGGGTTAAAGTTACGTACAAATGTAGTGTACTCTTTCGGGTGAATAGTCAACTCACTGCGTTCTGCAGCTGTTGCTACTGATGCAAAACCTGTTGTAGCAGTTGCAATAATTGCTGTTGCTATTGCTGTTTTTTTTATATTGGCAAGCATAGCTGTTCCTTACTATTTGCTTTCATTTCACTAATGGATTGAATGTTATCTGTCGCTAAATTGTTTAGTAGATACACACTCTAGTTAAAGGCCTACCTCTTCTTCATTGCTCCAGATTCATCGTTGATTCTGAGAAGTGGTAAGAGTGGCCTGTAGGCCTTTGGCAGGAGTAAGAAAACACCTTATCGATGAATTAATCAAACTCGTTTCCCGTCAAAAACGTTAAAAACAAGCAATCCCACGTCATTAACGTCAAAATGGGGTGCTTTGGTGGTTTTTTGTGCGCAATTGTTAAGGTGATGTGACTCGCATTTGGTTTTGCTGTATCGGTTGGGTGTAAGTGGTCACTAACTACCTAGGCTTTTTATTATAAAGCTTTAGGCTAGAGTTTTGTAATTGTAGATCTTGGTCACTTGCCGATTTTACGTTAAATTTCCCTAGAAAATTAAATCTGCCGTTCTGTTGTGACTCGCTTCTCAAACTGCAACAAAGAGTAAGATAACGGTCAGATATGATTGAGAATAGAACGAAAAGTACTGATGGTTACGAGCACGCACTATGCGTAATTGGCGTGAATTCCTCCTTGTTTAAAGACGTAAAAAAAGTGCGTTGCAAGCGTTGGGATTCTACTTTTTGTGATTATTAGGCGTACAAAAAAGCCCACGCTAAGTGGGCTCCATTATTTACAGTATCGTGATCTTACTTCAGGGTTAGCTGGTCAGTAGTTTCTGTAGTTTATCCCTTAGCATCTCGATATGAGTTCTTTCTGGTGTTTGTTCTTTACAGTGCTCAAGTATGAATTCGATAGAGCTCAGTACCGTTCGCCAGCGAGGTGTTTTCGGTAGAGTTTCTACTCGTAGGTATTTGTCTAGCGTTCTAGTTTGTAGGGTACTGCGGTCTAAGTAGACTCGCCATAAGCTACTCTTTTCTGCGAAAGCAAACTTGGTCTCCCCAGTAACAGACTCCCAGTAGATAATGGCATTGGTCATGACATCGACTAGTACTTCACGCATCAGCTCTTGCTTGTTTTTACCCTCACCAGTTGCCTTATCAGCAAGGCGAGTAAATTCACCGCCAAGCTCCTTCAGTTGTTGAAGCTTATCTTTGTCACCTTCAAAGGCGTAGCTTGAAAGTGCCTCAACCGCTGTTTCAAGGTTATTGACTCGGTTTGAGTTAACGCCACCACCGACATTGAAGATATACATGGTGTCGAGCCCTGAGCCTTCAGGTAGCTTAAGGATATCACTTGGAATACGCTGACGTGTGTCGTCTATATAGATATCAATATCACCACAGTAGTGAGCTTGTTCCACCTTCAGGTATTTAGGCGCGATGATCTCGTCGGCCATTGAGCGCTTGAGTTGTTCTTGCCCACGTCTAAACAGCTTAGCAGCCGCTTCGTTGGCGAAGCGAATACGTTGGTCATCACGAATACAGATGATGGCCTCAGGGGCTGATTCTAGCTGCTCTAGCAAGCGCCCTTGAGTTTCTAGCAGGTTAGCTTCAACCATGGCCCTGTGTTTAAGCTCTAGTTGCAATTGATCATTCTCAAGACGCCTTTGCTCAGCTTTGCTTGCTGATAAGTGAGCCGTAATTCGCGCCGCCAGTTCTTGTTTGTTGAACGGTTTAGACAAGTAATCGTTGGCACCCGCTTCGAAACCGCGAACACGGTCTTCCGCTTGGTTGAGTGCCGTTAGCATGATGATTGGCAATTGTGCATGATCGTATTGCTTACGCAGTGCTTCACAAACCTGATAGCCGCTCATACCTGGCATCATGATGTCGAGCAGAAGTAACTCTGGTTTCTCTTTTTCAATCAGTTCAATGGTCTCAGGGCCGTCACAGGCGGTGCGAACTCGATAACCTTCTAGCTTCAAGAAGCTGTCTAATACGCGCAGGTTCACCGGCTCATCATCGGCGATAACCAATAACGGGCCATCTGGGTTTTCACTGATAGCGCTGTTTTCTTGCTGAGTGTTATCAATTAAATCCGGCGCTTGGAAGTGTGAGTAGCTCCCTGACTTACTGTAGCTATCCAGTTCTTCTTGGGTAGCTAAAGGTAATGTGAAGCTGAATGTAGTGCCAAGCATCGGCTGGCTACTTACATACAGCGAACCACCCATCAACTCGATTAACTGACGACTGATGGATAACCCAAGGCCGGCACCTTGGCGATAGTTACTTGCGTCTTGGCCAGCTTGAATCAATGGCTCAAAGATGTGTTCAAGATATTCAGCAGGTATACCTTGGCCGGTATCAACAACTTGTACTCGAATGTTGTCGTCGATGACGCTTGCTGAGATAACAATCTTACCTTCTGATGTGTACTTGATAGCATTGCCAACCAAGTTATACATCACTTGCTCAAGTCGTTGAGGATCCGATGAAACGAGACCTAAATCACTTGGCACTTGGTTAATGATGCGGATTGGCTTGTTACCTAACAGGTGATGAGATAACTCAAGCACTAAGCTGGTGGCTGCAGATAAATCAACAGCAGACTTCTTAATATCCAAGCTGCCATAGCGCATCTTGTGATAATCAAGCAGGTCATCAACCAGTGTCGCCAACCTCTGACCACTATTGATGATGATATCCAATTGGTACTTCTGGTTGGCAGGAATAGGGCCGTTAGCACCAGATATTAGCGCTTCAGCGATGCCAACCATGCCATGCAATGGCGTTCTCAATTCATGTGAGGTGGTGGCTAAGAATTCATCTTTAAGTTTGTTCGCCAGTTGCAACTCTTCATTTTGCTTTTGAATGGTCTTAAGGTTGTCCTCAAGCTCACCGTTTTGGCTCTTGATGAGCTGCATTTTTTCACGGATCGATCGCTGCATTCTTTCGAAGCTAACCGCCAGTCGGCCTATTTCATCTTTGCGTTCGGTATTGATCATGGTTTCATCAAGATCACCAGCAGAGACTTTCTCGGCAGCCCACGTCAGTTTGAGGAGAGGGGAAGTGATGAAATTGGACAGATAATGCGATGCGACAAACACAAGAATGATCGCTGTGAGCATCACGATCACGAAGATCTTTTCTAACTGATGAATACGGGCAAACGCCTCTTTTTCTGGCAGCTCTACGACAAGAGCCCATGTTGCGTATTTCAGCTCAATTGGGGTATATGCTGCGATGATCGCTTGATCTTGAGTGTTGTTGAACGTACCAACGGCTGTTTCGCCAGCCAATGCTTTGTCGACAACGTCTAAGCTCAAATTAATCGACTCTTGCGAATGGGCGAGGCTGCGTGGCAGGTGATCATCCCCCACAAGCAGTGTTTGAATATTTGAACTCTTGTTGAGATCCGCAATTAGCTTCGTAATCCCATTGATTGGCAGCCTAAACATGGCGTAACTGTGCAGGTAGCCTTGTTGAACAATAGGCGCACCTAACCAAGCCGTCTGCTTACCGTTCTCATCTTTAAAGTCAGAAACGATAACCGGTGTATAGTCCTCGTTGGATTTACGTTTGTCTTTTACGTCTTTTGCTAAGCGTTGAAAGGTAACGCCTAGGTTTGAATCTTTGTACTTACCTGTTAGCAAGTTAGTGCCGTAATCATCACGCTTAAAGATTGAGTAAGCGACGTTACCGTTAATGTCGACTAATAGAATGTCATCAAAGTCTGAACGCTTAAGCAATTCTTGATATGAGTTATGGTAGCGCTTGTGAAGCAGTCGATAACGTTCGCTGCCAATAAAGCTACTAGATTCTGGAAGAATCGATGTCTTTATTTGATCGCCAGAGCCTTGAATGTAACGCTGCTGCGCATTACTGCGCGCTTCGTCAATATCTAACCCTAAGCGTTGGAACGCATTGATTAAACCATAGAATCGCCCGCCACTGGCATTGGCAAGTTCTGAGCGAACAAAGCCCATGACTTGGGACTCTTGAGCTTGTAGGTAATCGACAATTTGCTGTTGCTTAGTATCACGGACCGAAACAAGGTGCGAAGTACTTTGTTCCTGAAGATCCTGACTGTGCGACTGGAGGAAAAATATCGCGATAAGTGTCACTGGGGTAATACTGAGGACAAGAAATGCCAGCATTAGGGTATTTTGAAGGCGCTTAAACTTCTGCTTACGATAGAATCTAAACATAAATTGGGTACTACTTTCCTTTGATGTACTGCTAAAAGGGGTGAAAACAAGTACAGAGAATAGAATTAACGGGTTCCAATTTAACGAAATTAACGAGTTTTTTTACTTTGACAAGTAAGTGGTATTTAAAGCGTGTGCAAAAGCTCATTTTTATAGAGTTTTGACAAAAATATGAACAGACAGCGCAGATAATGACCCTGCGCTGTGCTAGATAGGCTATTTGTTTGCGTGGTAGATCGCGAATTTAGTGGTCTTATTTAGAGTCGCGCATTTTCCAAACGCTTGTTCAATAATTGGAACGTATTTTAAGAAACTGTTCGCAACAATAATCATCTCGCCAGAACGCTTCAAATGCTTAGGAGCCTGAGCAAGTAAGGTCTCAGTCGCGCTGTAGCTTGTATCCAAACCAGAATGGAATGGTGGGTTACTGATGATGAATTGGTAGTCTTTTGATGTGTCGGAATAGACATCTGAGGCGAAGACATTTCCCGTTAAACCGTTCGCTTCTAACGTAGCTTGGCTTGATGCCACGGCAAATGCACTGATGTCGCACATTTCTAGCTCGATATCAGGGTGACGAGATGCCATTACCGCGCCTAGTACACCTGCACCACAACCGAAATCCAGTACCTTACCTTTCAGCTTTGGCAGAGTATCAAGTAGCAGTTGGCTACCTACATCAAATTGGCCGTGACTAAACACACCTGGAAGGCTTTTTACAGTCAGTGATTGCTCATCAATGTTAACCGTATAGGTTTTAAACCAGTCTTGCAGGTTAAAGGCTTGTGGTTGCTCGAAGCATTGACCCCAGTAGAAAGAGCAACGGCGCGCCGAATCGTATTTCACGACTTTGCCGTAAGGAGTGAACATCTTCTCGATACTTTTAACACCAGAACGATTCTCTCCAACTACGACAATCTCGGTATCTTTACCTAGCTTGGCAAATAACATCGCCAACAGAAATTCCGCTTCTGCTTTAGCCTTTGGCCAGTACAGCATCACTAAGTCGGCTTTGGTTTCTTCGGTAAACTCCGCACCATAAAAACGTTGGATGGTGTTGCAGCCTTCTAATTGACGGTAGTAGCTGTAATTAGAGGTAAACACGGTGACTGATTCACAATGTTTCGCTAATTCAACAGGAAATAAGTCTTCTGCCTCACCTGCAACTAAAACATGTTTGCCTTCAAAGTAGGCGAGTTGGCGTTGAGCAATCTGGCTTGGGGCAATATAAGCTGACATAGGACACTCTATTGAATCGTTAGCAAAAAATGAGGGCGGATTTTCGCATAATCCGCCCAAAGCTTGAAGTGTTTAATACGGGTTCGCCAATCAAGTTGACGTCAAGTTCGTTAACTTTTGTCTTGCTGGTTTAAAAAGTCTTTAAACTCTTCATCGTAGATGTTGAATAGGACAATGGTAATCGCAAAGATTAGTGGGCCGTAGATAAGACCAATTAAGCCGAACAATTGAATACCACCTAACAGTGAGAAGAAGATCATCAGGGTATTCATGCCTGCACTGCCTTGCATCAGCAGCGGACGAAGCAGGTTATCAATCGAACCAACAATCGCTACACAGTAAACCGTTAGGAAAATCGCCCATGTGGTATCGCCTGTTAGGAACAAGTAGGTCGCCGCAGGGATCCAGATTAGAGCGGTACCCACAACTGGGATGAAAGAGGCAAAGCCCATCATAGTGCCCCAGAATAGGCCAGGGAAACCAGCAATCCACATACCTAACCCGCCCGCAAAACCTTGCGCTATTGCGGTTAAGAATGAACCCATTACAGCTGATTTCGATACTTGCTCAATCTCGGTTAGCAATTTGTCTTCTTGGCTACGAGATAAAGGCAAAATATGACGAACCACGCTGATGATTTTGTCGTGATCTCTTAATAAGAAGAACAGAACAAACAGCATCAAGAAGAAATCCATCAAGAA
Organism: Vibrio sp. SG41-7; assembly: GCF_014164465.1. Taxonomy (NCBI): domain Bacteria; kingdom Pseudomonadati; phylum Pseudomonadota; class Gammaproteobacteria; order Vibrionales; family Vibrionaceae; genus Vibrio; species Vibrio sp. SG41-7. The sequence continues at coordinate 49,480 of NZ_JACJFF010000018.1, forward strand.
ATTGGTCGCATCACCAAGGATTTTTGCACTGATACCAACCAGTTTTGAGCCAAAGCTGGTCGCAAATTCACCGACTTTCTGTGCGATGGCTTGAGGCTCAATGTTGTCGAAAGGCAAGTAGTTATTCACAAATGACAGCGCTTTGACCACTAATGGGTGTGCAAATAAAGTCTGAATACCGCCGTGGGTCACCCATTGGTAGGTGTTCTGAGAGAACAGAGAACCTTGCTGAACAATTGCTGCGAATACTGCCAATAAAGGGATAACAATAATGAAAGTCAGAATCACACAAGACAACAGAGAGACGATGTTTTCTTTATTCGGGAGCTTTTTTTCAAGCCACTCATGGATTGGGAACATCAATAGTGAAATGATAAAGGCCATCACGATTGAGTTGACGTACGGCTCTATAAGCAAGTAACAAGCATAAGCCGCCGCAAGTAGGGCGATGATGATCACCCAGTGGCTGGTATTGATTTTGAGTTTTTCTGACACGTTAATGGTCTCTATATTTGCGTTCTGAGTTTATAATGGCTGCAAAACAGAGAGTTAGCAATGAGGAGTTTTGATAATGGGATGCTGTAATAAAGATAAGAAATGCCAAGATGAAGAACAGCAAACAAAAAAAGAGATCCCTTGGTTCAGAATGTTCCTTGGCACCTTGATGTTGTTGGTTTTTCTTTTCTGGGAACGTTAGGCGTTTTAGGTTCAGTTTTAGCCTTAATCGAAGGGTAAATAAGCTGTCATATTTGTGGTCAGCGAGCGTGATGTATTAAAAAGGGCTGCATCTAATGCAGCCCTAAATTCAATCGGTTAGCGACTTATAAAGTGCTTTCGACTATTTGCTTTCAGCAGCAATGATCGCAAGAGAGCGATCAGCAGCTTCTAGTGTTGCATCCAGTTCTTTTGAACCATGAGCAAGAGAAGTAAAGCTTGCTTCGAATGCTGAAGGTGCAAGGTAAACACCGTGATCTAACATTAGGTGGAAGAAGCGCTTGAAGCGTTCGACATCACACTTAGTTACATCTTCGTAGCACGTCACAGTTTCTTGGTCAGTGAAGAAGAAACCAAACATACCGCCAACTTGGTGAACTAGCATTGGAATACCGTGCTTGTCTGCAAGTTGCTTGAAGCCATTAGCCAGTTGCTTAGTTTTTGAAGCTAGACGCTTTTCGTTGCCTTCTTCTCGTAGAAGGTTCAAACATGCGTAGCCAGCAGCCATTGCAACAGGGTTACCTGAAAGCGTACCCGCTTGGTAAACAGGGCCAGTTGGTGCGATGTATTGCATCACATCTTTACGACCACCGAAAGCACCTACAGGCATGCCGCCGCCAATCACTTTACCAAGACACGTTAGGTCTGGCTTGATGTTGTAGTAAGCCTGAGCACAACCTTCAGCAACGCGGAAACCTGTCATTACTTCATCAAAGATTAGCAACGCACCTTCTTGGTCACAGATTTCACGTAGGCCTTCGTGGAAGCCTTCTACTGGAGGGATACAGTTCATGTTACCCGCTACAGGCTCAACGATGATACAAGCGATCTCACCTTTGTTTGCTGCGAAGATTTCACGTACTGAATCTAGATTGTTGAAGGTTGCTGTTAGCGTTAGTTTCGCAAAATCAGCTGGTACACCAGGAGAGCTTGGTTGACCTAAAGTCAGTGCGCCAGAACCTGCTTTTACCAGTAGGCTGTCTGCGTGACCGTGGTAACAGCCTTCAAACTTAAGAATTTTGTCACGACCAGTAAAGCCACGAGCAAGACGAATCGCACTCATTGTTGCTTCTGTACCTGAGCTCACCATACGCAGCTGTTCCATTGATGGAACCATCTCAGAGACAAGTTCAGCCATTTTGATTTCAGTTTCGGTTGGAGCACCGAAGCTAAGGCCGCGTTGCGCTGCATCAATGACAGCTTCACGGATAACTGCGTGGTTGTGACCAAGGATCATTGGGCCCCAAGAGCCAACGTAATCGATATATGCTTTCCCATCAGCATCAAAAAGAAGTGGGCCGTCAGCTCTATCAACGAAGATTGGAGAACCACCTACACCGTTAAAAGCGCGCACTGGAGAGTTAACGCCACCTGGAATAGTTTGCTGTGCCTTTTGATACAGTTCTGCTGATTTGGTCATTGATATATCCTCTTTTGACTGTCGGACCAATTGGCACGCATTGTACCTATCCAGAATCCAACTAGGAATGCTTTCGCCGATATAATCCCCCGAATCTGGTTGTTTTGTGTGGTTACACGTTTTAATTGTCAGATATGGGCGAGTTTACGACAGTAAAAGGAACGATCCTGTGGTGAATACTTGAACGTTTCAGTCAGGTATTAGATAATCACCAGAATATAAGAAAATACTCAACAACTATGGTCTCGAATTAGATTTGTATCATGTTGTTTTTGACACAGGTAAGAGAGGTTGTCGTGAGCGAAGTAAATATCCCATTGTCTTTTTCTGATGCAGCAGCTACACGCGTACAAACGCTAATTGCTGAAGAAGAAAACCCAGAACTAAAACTGCGTGTATACATTACAGGTGGCGGTTGTAGTGGTTTCCAATACGGCTTCACATTTGATGAAAAAGTAAATGATGGCGACACTACTATTGTAAACAGCGGTGTTACGCTGGTTGTTGACCCAATGAGCCTACAGTACTTAATGGGCGGCATGGTTGATTACACTGAAGGCCTAGAAGGCGCACGCTTCTTTGTGAACAACCCGAACGCGACAACAACATGTGGTTGTGGTGCATCATTTAGCGTCTAACGTGAACTGAAAGGTAGCTTGATCTGAGAGCTACATTAGAAATATTTTAAACGCTGAGCTCATGCTCGGCGTTTTTGTTTTTAAGAAATACATCATATAAAACAGACAGTAATTCGACCTATTCTAGCCATATACACCAAGAGGTATTTGGGTGGGGAATGTGTAATCTTTGTTTTATCCACCTGACTTATAGTAAACGCCATATTTTTTAAACTGTCGATAGAGTCCAACTTCGTTGGGTGTGGGTCTGTTAAGGTTACCGCAGTGCATCAGGATGTTGCATATGACAGTGTTAAGCTAATTAGCGCGCCTTAATAACATCGGACAAAAGGATTTGCTATGCCCACTCTATTTGCTAACTCTCCACTTTTTCAGAAACTGAAGCAGCCGTGGTTGGTTTCTCTGATTCTAGTTGTGCTGTTGTCGATTTGGCTTGGTTTAGGAGTGGGGCAAGCGGAAGAGTCGTCTGAGAAAAAAGTGACAGAAATTCCGTTGGCGAAGGTCTCTTTTCAAACATTTACTTCATCACCGACCTTTAAAACGATTGATCTCTATGGTCGAACGGCGCCCGATAGACATGCTCGTTTGGGGGCTGAAGTTGCGGGCAAGGTTGTTAGATTGAACGTTGTTAAGGGCGATGCGGTTAAAGTTGGACAAGCCATTGCTCAGATAGATAAAGGTGATTTAGAGATTCAACTAGAGCGAGCATCTGCGTTATATCGCTTGAAGCAGAAAGAATTCAAAGCGGCGCAGTCTTTGAAGAAAAGAGGGCTGCAAGGCGAGATAGCTTATACCACCGCTGAGGCTTCATTAACTGAAGCAAAGGCCATGAAGCGCAATGCAGAATTGGCTTTAAAGAATACTGTGATTACTTCGCCTTTTTCGGGTGTGGTTCAAGATTTGATGGTGGAGCTCGGTGATTTCGTTGGTGTTGGCGATCCGGTTGCTGGCGTGATTGACCTCGATCCTTTGGTTATTGAGGCCGATGTCAGTGAGCGTCATATCCAGCACTTGTTAGTCAATCAATCTGCTTTGGTTCGTTTGTTAGGGCGAGAAGAAGCGGAAGGCCGTTTACGCTATGTTTCTCGTATCTCTTCTGCTGCTACTAATACCTTCCCAATAGAGATTGAAATCGATAATTCCAAAGGCCTATTACCTGCAGGTGTCAGTGCAGAAGTAACACTCAACCTAGAAACAAGAGATGCAATCAAGATTACACCTGCCATGCTGGCACTGGATGAGGCAGGTAACCTTGGGGTCAAAACTTTGGTTTCAGTCGATGACTCACCAACCGTGAAATTTGTAGGCATTCAGCTAGTAAAGGCAGAGCAAGATGGAGTGTGGCTCACAGGACTTGGACAACGCGTCGATATCATCACCGTAGGTCAAGGGTTTGTGCGTGATGGTGATTCAGTAATTGCTGTTGAGCAAGGCGCTGAACTCTCTAATGTAATTGCTGAGTAGGAGATAGCCGATGTATTCAATTATTGATGCAGCCTTGTCTCGTGCTCGAACAATGCTCTCCCTTTTAGCGTTAATCCTTGTCGCCGGTGTCGTCACCTATATCACGATACCCAAGGAATCGAGCCCAGACATTACCATCCCAATTATCTATGTTTCGGTCGGGCATCAAGGGATCTCGCCAACGGATGCAGAACGTTTATTGGTTCGACCTATTGAGCAAGAGCTTAGGTCAATCGAAGGCGTAAAAGAGATGACAGCAACCGCAGCAGAAGGGCACGCCTCTGTGGTGTTAGAGTTTAATGTTGGCGTCGATCTTACTAAAGCGATGGCTGATGTTCGTGACGCGGTTGATCTGGCTAAGCCCAAATTGCCAGAAGATAGCGATGAGCCGACTGTAAATGAAGTTACCCTCGCTTCTGAGCAGCCTGTGTTGTCTGTGGTTCTGTTTGGTACCGTGCCTGAGCGCACCATAGTACAAATCGCTCGAGAGCTCGGAGATAAACTCGAAAGCTATCGTCAGATCCTTGAAGTCGATATTGCAGGCGATCGCGATGACATAGTAGAAATCATCGTTGATCCATTATTGATGGAGAGTTACAGCCTAGATCAAGCGGACATCTATAATCTGATTGCTTTGAATAACCGAGTGGTGGCCGCAGGCTTTGTTGATACAGGCTACGGGCGTTTTTCGGTCAAAGTCCCTTCGGTGTTTAACTCCTTAAAAGACGTACTTGAGTTGCCAATCAAAGTTGATGGCAAGCAGGTGGTCACTTTTGGCGATGTCGCCACGGTTCGCCGAGCGTTTCGAGATCCTGAAAGCTTTGCCCGTTTAGATGGCAAATCCGCGGTTGTCTTGGATATCAAGAAACGTGCGGGTGAAAATATCATTGAAACCGTTGAGCTAGTCAAAGCGGTAATGGCTGGTGCTCAGCAGCAAGCTGAATGGCCAAATAACCTATTGGTCAAATACACCTGGGATGAATCTAAAGATGTGAAGATCATGCTCAACGATCTTCAAAATAATATCTTATCCGCCATCATTTTAGTGGTGATCGTGATCATCGCGATTCTTGGTGTTCGAACCGCGCTATTGGTCGGAATTTCAATTCCTGGATCGTTCCTCACGGGATTGTTGGTGTTGTCTGTGTTTGGTCTAACCGTCAACATCGTGGTGCTGTTCTCGTTGATCATGGCGGTTGGTATGTTGGTCGATGGCGCAATTGTGGTTACCGAGTTTGCCGACAGGCGAATGCAAGAAGGTGAAGGGCGTAAAGCCGCTTACCGAGATGCAGCGAAACGGATGGCGTGGCCAATAACGGCATCAACGGCTACAACCTTGGCTGCATTTGCTCCATTGCTGTTTTGGCCGGATGTAACGGGCGAATTCATGAAGTTCTTGCCATTAACGTTGATTGCAACCTTAACCGCTTCATTGATTATGGCGTTGTTGTTTGTGCCTGTACTCGGTGGTTTGATTGGTAAACCTCAATACGTATCGCCCAAAAGCCAAGCGCGAATGGTGGCACTGCACAACGGTGATTTCTCACAGGCTACAGGCTTAACTAAGGCGTATTACCACACACTGTCGATTGCGATTAAGCACCCATTTAAGATCCTCTTCAGTGCGATATTACTCGCGGTTGCAGTTGGTTTTACTTATTCAAAAGCGGGTCTAGGTGCAGAGTTCTTCCCAGAAGTTGATCCGCCATTCTTTAATGTCAAAGTTCGTTCTCATGGTGACCTGTCTATCCAAGAAAAAGATGACATCATGCGTGATATTGAACTGATGATGCTCAATCATGATGAGTTTGATACTGTTTACACGCGTACTGGTGGTGACGACCAGATTGGTTTGATCTCAATTACGCCTGTTGACTGGCAATATCGCCGCAGCGTTAAAGCGATTATTGATGAGTTAAAAGTGCAAACTGATCAATACGCAGGTGTTGAGATTGAATATAAGTTTCCAGATGCAGGACCTCCAGTTGAAAATGACTTAGTGATTGAGCTGTCGGCACGAACGCCAGAGCAACTTAATCAGGCTGCAAAAATTGTGAGAGGTTGGGCAGATGGCAATCAAGCACTGACCAATATCAGTGATACCGCGAGTAAAGACGGCATCGATTGGAAGGTGGATATTCGCCGCGACGATGCCGCGCGCTTTGCTGCTGATGCGACCTTGGTGGGAAATACCGTTCAATTCGTGACTAATGGTCTCAAGATTGGTGATTACCTCCCAGATGACTCTTCAGAAGAGGTCGATATATTGGTACGTTACCCGAATGATAAAAGGGATATCGGACGCTTCGACCAGCTGAGAGTCAAAACACCTGCGGGCTTGGTGCCGATCACCAACTTTGCTCAGATTGTTCCCGACCATAAGCAAGATACGATTAAACGCCTTGATGGTAAGCGTGTGGTGAACATCATGGCGGATATGGAAGAGGGTTATAACCTTGCCCTTGAATTACCAAAGATTGAGCAAGCGTTGAGTGAGCTGGGGCTACCGAGTAGTGTAGAATTTCGTATCCGCGGTCAAAACGAAGAACAAGAAAACTCGTCAGCCTTCTTACAAAGTGCTTTCTTGGTTGCTTTGGCGGTAATGGCGTTGATTCTGATTACTCAGTTTAATAGTTTCTATCAAGCATTCCTGATTTTGAGTGCGGTGCTGTTCTCGACGGTTGGTGTGTTTGTTGGTCTGCTTATCTTTCAGCGCCCGTTTGGCATAGTGATGTCTGGTATTGGAGTGATTGCACTGGCAGGTATCGTGGTGAACAACAATATCGTGCTGATCGATACCTATAACCAGTTGATTAAAAGAGGCTTGGATAAGCGAGATGCGATTCTAAGAACCGGTGTGCAACGTTTAAGACCTGTAATGCTGACTACGGTCACCACCATTTTAGGCTTAATGCCGATGGTGTTAGAGATGAACATCGACCTGATTAATCAAAAGATAGAATTCGGCGCGCCGAGCACGCAGTGGTGGTCGCAACTCGCTACGGCAATTGCGGGAGGTTTAGCGTTTGCAACGGTACTTACCCTGGTGCTGACGCCTTGTTTGCTGATGTTAGGGCGAGATAAGAAGCCCGATGTGATCCCAAGCAACGACGGTGAAAGATAAGTCCTAGTTCGACGGAAATAAAAAGAGCGCCTTAGTGGGCGCTCTTTTCGTTGGTTTATATGGCTCTTAATCTAATTGGTCGCCAGTAACTGGCCGTATCGCTCTAGGTTATTCAGTCGAATCTCTGAGTTGGCAATAAAGGTTGCTTTTGCTTTACCCGTTAACGACTTAGATTGAGGCAATTTCACGGTACGCGCATTCTTATGTACGCCATTAACCAAGAATTCATAGTGTAAGTGCGGGCCAGTTACACGACCTGTGCCACCCAAAGTACCAATGGTTTGGCCTTGTTTTACGCGCTGACCTGTTTTCACCATACGTCGCTTCATGTGCAGGTACTTGGTGATGTAGGTGTTGCTGTGGCGGATAAACACGTAGTTACCATTGAATTGGTTGTAACCCGACTTCTGAACAATACCGTCACCGGCTGCCCAGATAGGCGTGCCAACAGGAGCTGCGTAGTCAGTGCCACGGTGAGCTCGAACCTTACCGGTTACTGGGTGTCTCCTGGTCGGATTAAAATTCGATGTTACGCGACGAAAATCAATTGGTGAGCGCAAGAACGCTTTCTTCATTGCTCGACCATTTTCATCGAAGTAGTTGCCGCTCTTATCATCCAATACCGCGGTAAATGAATCGCCTTGGTTTTTGAATACGGCTGCCATGATCTTACCGCGACCAACCACTTCACCTTCAACCACTTTCTCTTGGTATAAGATTTTGAAGCTGTCGTTCTTACGAATATCTAACGCAAAGTCGATATCCCAACCGAAGATGCCCGCCAGTTCCATAATTTGGTTTGCGGTTAAACCTGCGCTTACGCCAGCGTTCCAGAAGTTAGAGGTGATATTAGCTTCGGCATAATTGTACTGGTAGGCGACTTCTTTTTTGTCGAAACTTGATGAGAAAGAATCGCCAGACTTAGTGATCTTGAAGCTTTCAAACGCACTAAGTTGTCGTTTTAACTGAATAAGGTCGTTGTTTTCATCAAAGCCGAACTGCAAGACATCACCAGGTCTTAGATTAGACAGCTGCTTCTTAATATCATTATTGGTATTGAGTAGCGTGATCAGCAGACGGTATGAGAGGCCAATACGTTCAAATAAAACAGAGGTGCTTTCGCCAGAGCGAACGGTGTATTTCTCCCAATTGAGCACTGCGGTCGGTGGAGCGTCACTTGAGCTAATAAGCGCAGAGGCATTGATAGTCAGTGGGTAATGTTTTCCCACAACTAAAGCGCCCGAATCGTCACGCAAACTGTTGACGTCGGGGAGTAAGAAAATCGCGACGAAAATTATGGCACTAAAAAATGCGATAAAAGCCCGGTGCAAAATAGGAAGGCGTGCAAAAATAGACAACATGTTCCGGTTCGTTCTGTAAATATTATGAAAATCGACGACGGAATAGTGTAACTGGTTTCAAAATACATCGCTATTCAAGTAAGATGTCTAATTAATGTATTTTTGCCAAATCTGTGGGAGTGAACAAGAATGGCGAGTATTGAAGCTGCACTAGCCGAGATCAAACGTGGCGTAGAAGAACTGATTCCAGAAGACGAACTGATTGCAAAACTAAAAGAAGGTCGTCCTTTACGCATTAAGCTGGGTGCTGATCCAACAGCTCCAGATATCCACCTAGGCCATACGGTTATCTTTAACAAGCTTCGCGCTTTCCAAGAGCTTGGTCATGAAGTGACATTCCTTATTGGTGATTTCACTGCAATGGTTGGTGATCCATCAGGTAAGAACTCAACGCGTCCACCGCTAAGCCGTGAAGACGTATTGAAGAATGCTGAAACTTACAAAGAGCAAGTATTCAAGATTCTAGACCCTGCGAAAACGCAAATTCGTTTCAACTCTGAGTGGCTATCTGAGCTTGGTGCTGAAGGCATGATTCGTCTTGCTTCTAACCAAACTGTTGCTCGTATGCTTGAGCGTGATGACTTTAAAAAGCGTTACGCTGGTGGTCAACCGATCGCTATCCACGAATTCATGTACCCACTTCTACAAGGTCACGACTCTGTTGCATTAGAGAGCGACGTTGAGCTTGGCGGTACTGACCAGAAGTTTAACCTTCTAATGGGTCGTGAACTGCAAAAAGCAGCAGGTCAAAAACCACAAGCGGTATTGATGATGCCATTACTTGTTGGTCTAGACGGTGTTAAGAAGATGTCTAAGTCTGCGCACAACTACATCGGTATTAGCGAAGCACCAAGCGAGATGTTTGGTAAGATCATGTCTATCTCTGACGATCTAATGTGGAGCTACTACGAGCTACTGTCTTTCCGTCCACTTGAAGAAGTTGCGGAACTGAAAGCTGGCGTTGATGCAGGTAAAAACCCGCGTGACGTGAAAGTACTTCTAGCGAAAGAGATCATCGCGCGTTTCCACAGTGAAGCAGATGCTGAAGCTGCTGAGCAAGAATTCGTTAACCGTTTTGCTAAGAACCAAGTTCCTGATGAAATGCCTGAATTTGAATTCGAAGCAGGCCTACCAATTGCTAACGTTCTAAAAGAAGCGGGTCTAGTAAACTCGACTTCTGATGCGATGCGTATGATCAAGCAAGGCGCAGCTAAGCTTGAAGGCGAGAAGATTGAAGACAGCAAGTTTGTACCTGAAGCAGGTACTGCGGTTTACCAAGTTGGTAAGCGTAAGTTTGCTCGTATTACTATCAAGTAATAACCTTCATCAATAATTGAACAAAAGGCATCTACGGATGCCTTTTTTATTGACCCCTCTTTATTGACAGAAAGTTGACGAAACTTTGAAACGCCTATTGCTACACTATGCGCGCTGTCAAATTGACAGTAATTCTGGAGATTTTTATGAACAATACCGACCATCCTCCTAGTTTGAATGGAGAAGAATAACCTGTCTCGGTATTGATCTATTGTCCTGCCGTTCAGGTAGGATATCTTTGTTTTTCCCCTCATTCTTTTCCACACACTAGATTCTAACAAGTAGACACACCAGTAGTTTTCAGCTCCTGGTGCGCATAAATCTATAAATCTATAAATCTATGCTATTTGTTTTGATGGTCGTTACCTTTGCCAATCGGGAGATTCGCCATGACGGTAATGAACAACACTTTTTTATCTATTGAAGCTCTGTACTCAGAGCAAGACATCCAAGCTGTATCGAATGCATTTCAACAGTACGGACGTGAACAACAAATTAATCTTTTGAACCGAATGCCGCTCGAAGATGCGGTGCTAGTGCTGGGACAATGCTCTTTGAGTACGATTCAGACTTTACTTAGTGAGCTAGAAGAGCAGGGCTTTGAGAAGCGCTCTCGACATCTAGCTCACCAACTAGGGCTGATTTACTCAGAGGTAGAACCTCAGCAGGGTTATCTTTCTACTGGTGTCATGAGCCACGTTAGGCAGCGTATCGGTTGGATTATTGCGTTAGCACTATTGGGAATAGTCTCAGGGCTTATCATTGCTCAGTATGAAGACATTCTCAGTCAGTTGGTACTTTTGGCAATCTATATGCCGGTAATTGCTGCTGCTGGTGGTAACACCGGAACACAAGCCGCGACTTTGGTGATCCGAGCCTTAGCCACAGGTGAGTTGAAAAAACGCCAATGGGCTAACGTTCTGTGGAAAGAGTTTAGAGTTGCCATTTGTTTAGCTCTAGCGATTGCCGTAGTGATGATTGGGCGTATTCTGCTATTCAGTGAAAACCAATCGACAGGTGGTTATGACATCAACATGATTGCCTTTGCTATCGCGGTTGCTCTGTTTATTCAGGTGACAATATCAACGGTTCTTGGTGGTGGGTTACCTATCGTAGCTCGTTTGTTTAAGTTGGACCCTGCGGTGTTGGTGAGTCCGGTATTGGCCTCAATAGTCGATATATCAGGGATGTGGATCTATTTCACGGTCGTGAATGCGTTTTTAGGCATCGCCTAATGCTTATAAAATAGTAACAGCACCTCGAAAATAAAAATGGCGCTGAAGATTTAAGATCTTCAGCGCCATTTTTTAGTTTTTAATTAACCGCTTACAACAAACTGAACGCTACTGAGATTTGCTCTGTGTTTGACTAAACTCGACTACATCTTTGTAGAAAGCGCGTTCAAACTGAATGATCGGTGCTTCCACTGGTTTGTCTGGATCTTGTTCTTCAGGGAAGTAATCACGAACAAACTGCACAAACAGAGAGCTTGGTTTTCCCGCCTTATCTAATCCGTATCCCGCCATGTTGTAACTGCCGTATAGAGAACCACTTTTGGCGATAATGTTGCCTTGAATCGGTGCTTTTCTCATGCTTTGACGGTATTTGAGCGTTCCATCAGTGCCAGATGTAGGCATAGCCTCAATCAGGTTGAGCTGTTGATCGTTTTCCCAGATATAACGAAGCACTTGAGCCATGGTCTGTGACCTCATTCGGTTATTTCTGGATAACCCTGAACCATCGACGAGCTGCGCTTTACGGAGGTCAATATTAGCCTTGGTCAGTAATATCTGTTTTATCGCTTCAGTACCGTTATTGAAGCTACCCGGTTGAACATAAAATGTCGCTCCTAGCGTTTTAGTTAGATTATCTGCGATAAGGTTATCCGACTTCTTGAGCATGATATCGAGCAGTTCAGGAAGCTTTTCTGAGTTGTGACTAGCGACTAATGTGGTTTTGTCTGTTTTCGCTTTTTTACCAATAATCACATCACCTTTTACTTCTATTTTCAGTTCTTTGAGAAGCGATGTCACGACTTGATAGGTGTAAAGTTCTGGATTTTGAATCGCGAACTTGAGTGGCAGTGGCTTTTTACGTTCAACTAAGCAACCAGAGAGCTTGTAAGCGTTATCAGGTGTGGTGATGAGCTCTAAGTCGCATTGTGTTGCCTTCTTCCCAGAGCGAGTTACCGTGGCAGCGGTGGTCGTCACGTCTATCGGATAGTGAGCGGGAATATAAACGCGAGTGCTGCCATTATCTTTTGTATAAATAGAGGCTTGTGCGCAGTTGCTGTCTAAGGTCATTGCACTAGAAGGCGCGCTGTAACAAACGCCTAGAATGTCCCAAGGCCAACCCACGGCTCGCTGATAGCCCGTAAAAGCCGAGTTATCGAGGTATAAGTTGCCTTTGATAGTTCTGGATTGAGACTTAGCGTATTGAGCTAAAAGGCTTTTAAGCTGTTCTCGTTGCAGGGTTGGGTCGCCGCTGAATGAGATCACAACATCTTTATTAGAACGAGCAATGCTGGTCGTGTAGTGAAAGTCATCCCCTAACTCCAACTTAGCTGCTAAAGCTGTCACCAGCTTTAAAGTACTAGCGGGGGGATAGAAGCCATCACTGTTGGAATTCATTTTGTATGAATCGCCTCTCAGGGATTCCAAAATTACACTGGTCCTACTGCCATCAGGCAATTTATCTAAAGGGGCGTAAGCGAAAGCGTTAACTGAGAAAGCGCTAATGGAAAAACTACATACAAGTAGTGTGGATAGAAGGCGCATAGAAGATTTCTTGGATGGCTGATGTTTTCAGTATACAGATATAAAAAACGCCCGCTAGATAGCGGGCGTTTTGATTCTCAATTAACTAATTAATCAATTAGATAATCAGAATTAGAAGTCGTAACGTAGACCTAGAGCGATTTCGTCTTCAGCTTGAGCAGAAGTTGCTTTGCCGTTAGAAGTTAGGTTTGTTGTACCGATCGTATCATTTTCAGAGATTAGGTTGAAGTTGTACGATACGTAGCCACGGAAGTTAGGCTTGAAGTAGTACGTTGCGTCGATTGCGATGTTGTCTGCAGACGTTTCGCTATCAGTTTCAGCGTTGTTGTACGTAGTTGTGAATACAGTTTGGCCTAGCGTGTAAGCTGCTGCGAATTCGTAACCAGTGTAGTCTACAGAGTCGTTAGTCGTTGCGCCTGTAGTCTGCTTTTCACCATCTGTGAATACACCTGCGAAGTAAAAGTCAGAGATAGCGTAAGAAGCTGAAAGCATGTACTCGTTAGATTGGTCTTGGTCTGCGTAACCAGCACCTAGCTTAACGCCAGAATCGCCGATAGCGTAGATAGCCGAAAGAGAGTAACCATCTTTACCATCGTCAATGAAATCACCGCCGTTTTCAGAACGGTCAGCAAAAGCGTAGCTTGCTTTTACTGCAAGATCTTGAAATTCGCCTTTGTATGAAATCATGTTGTCTTGGCGGTCAGCCACTGCAAGTTTGTCAGCAGCAGAGTTACCGTGGTATGCCATGATATCTGTGAAGTCAGTGATTACGCCTAGAGCACCGTCGTTTTTACCGTAAGTTACTTCGCCGAATGTACCGCCTAGGCCAGCGTATGTGTAACGGTTATCGATGTATTCTCCATCGTCATTTGTTTGAGTTGTGAATTCACCTTCGTAGAAACCCACACCGTATAGGCCGTCTTGGATTTCAACTTTACCTAGGAAGTTAAGACGAACACGAGTTTTGTCTTCAGCTTTTCCATCTTGCATAGATAGACGAGCTTCAGCACGGCCGCCCATTTCAACAGAGTTACCGTCTTGATTGTATAGTTCTGCCGCGTTAGCGCCAGTAGTAAGAGCTGCAGCAGATACAGCAAGCGCGATCATAGTCTTGTTCATGTTATTAATTCCTAATTACTGTCCATAAAGGTATTTATTAAGGATTTGAATCCTTTTTGTGTATTGCTCGTATTAATCAAGCTTCATAATCATGCTTAGAACAAAAGCGTGAAACTTGCCAGAGCAATTCATGAGGTAATTTTTACCCCTAAAGTTCCATAGTCAGTTAGTAAAATGATATCAATAAAAATTATGAACGATGTTTTATTGTGTTTAATGCTATTCAACCTATTGTTTTTTCTTGTTTTTTTTATAAAAATGTGATCTGTGTTTATTTGGTTTATTTTTGTTTTTTTTAGGTATTTGATCGCTGACTTATTGATGGGTGGGTTATTATTCATTTTTGTGATGTCTGTAATTTAGACTTAGATAAAGCTTTTATAACGCAAAGTGGAATAAAGGTGATTTAGCCATAAAGTTTGTTTACACTAAGCCAAATCGTTTTGTTTCTATCACCCAATAAATGCGTTGGGTGTATTTATGTTGGCCAAAGAAAGCTTTGGCATAGAGGTAAAAAATGGAAAAGGTTCCAATGACAGTACGTGGCGCTCAACAGCTACGTGACGAATTAGATCGCCTACTTAAGCTACGTCCTATTATTTCAGCAGCTATTGGTGAAGCACGTGAACTCGGTGATTTGAAAGAGAATGCAGAGTACCACGCTGCTCGTGAAGAGCAGGGTATCTGTGAAGCTCAAATTCGAGATATAGAATATAAGCTATCGCTAGCTCAGATCATTGATGTAACTCAGATGGATAATACGGGTAAGATTATCTTTGGTACGACAGTAACTTTGATCGATGTCGATACGGATGAAGAATTCCGCTACCAGATCGTTTCTGAAGATGAAGCTGACATCAAAACTGGTCGCATTTCTGTGAAATCACCGATCGCTCGTGGCCTTATTGGTAAGATGGAAGGTGACGAGGTTATTATCTCTACACCTGGCGGTGATAAAGATTTCGAAATCGACAAAGTAGAATACATCTAATTGAATTTACTTTGGTTCTAATAAGTAAAAAGGTCGCTAATGCGACCTTTTTCGTTTCTCACGCTACACTAAAAGATAAGCACGGTGGCTTTCTTATTGTGGAGCTAGCTTGATGTCAAACTAGCTTATTTGCGTGGAATCTCGATTTTACGTGCTTCTGACTGACGGAACAGTACTAGAACTTTACCGATAGTCTGTACTTTCTCAGCTTTAGATTCACGTACAATTGCATCGATAATCAGTTGCTTAGTCTCACGGTCTTCTGATGCAACTTTAATCTTGATCAGTTCGTGGTGGTCTAGAGCCAATTCGATCTCCGCTAGAACAGCTTCAGTAAGTCCATTTGCGCCCATTAGCACTACAGGTTTTAAACTGTGAGCTAGGCCCTTTAGATGCTGCTTTTGTTTGGTACTTAGGTTCATTACGCGGCCAATTTTATTTAGTATTAGGGTTGAAAAAACCTATTTTAACGCCATCTAAAGCTGAAGACTATAATTTATTCAGCAATTAGTACTTTCCTCCAGTTTAGGTATCCAATGAGCAAACAGAAACACTCGGCCAGTTCAGGCCGTTGGTTGAAGGAACACTTCGACGACAAGTATGCAAATGAAGCAAGAAAAAGAGGCTATCGTTCGCGTGCTTATTTCAAAATGGAAGAGATTCAAACGAAAGATAAATTGCTGACTCCTGGGATGACCATTGTGGATTTGGGCGCAGCGCCTGGCGGTTGGTCTCAATATGCTGCTAAGATTATCGGAGACAACGGTCAAATCATTGCTTGTGACTTGCTACCTATGGATCCGATTGCTGGAGTGAGCTTTTTACAAGGCGATTTCCGCGAAGAAGCTGTGCTAGAAGCTTTATTGGAACGTATACAACCAAACATGGTTGATGTCGTGATGTCTGATATGGCACCTAATATAGCAGGCAACAATTCTGTGGATCAGCCAAGAGCTATGTATTTAGTTGAATTAGCTTTGGATATGTGTCGACAAGTTCTAGCTACCAATGGTAGTTTTGTTGTAAAAGTATTCCAAGGCGAAGGGTTTGACCAATATGTTAAGGACGTCCGTGAGATGTTTAAAACAGTCAAAGTGAGAAAACCCGACTCTTCTCGAGCTCGATCTCGTGAAGTGTTTATCGTAGCAACTGGTTACAAAGGTTAACGATTCTCTTCCAAGAGTGAGAGTTAACAACATGGCTACAGGTTACAAACTGTAGTACCCTACCTTTAATTACAATTAGTTATCGAGAGGCTTACACCTTGAGTGACATGGCAAAAAATTTAATTCTGTGGCTTGTTATCGCGGTTGTGTTGATGTCGGTCTTCCAGAGCTTTGGCCCTGGGGAAAGTAACGGCAGAGCAGTAGATTACACCACGTTTGTACAGGAAGTTGGCCAAGGCCAGATTCAAGACGCACAGTTCAATAACAGCGAAATTACTTTCACACGTCGTGGCGGTGGTTCTAAGTATGTAACTTACATGCCTGTTTATGATCAAAAGCTACTTGATGACTTAATTAATCAAAACGTAAAAGTTCAGGGTACACCACCTGAAGAGCAGAGCCTGCTTGGCACTATCTTCATCTCTTGGTTCCCAATGATCTTACTAATTGGTGTGTGGATTTTCTTCATGCGTCAAATGCAAGGCGGCGGCGGCGGTAAAGGCGCGATGTCTTTCGGTAAGAGTAAAGCTCGAATGATGAGCGAAGAACAAATCAAAACGATGTTTGCGGATGTTGCTGGTTGTGACGAAGCAAAAGAAGACGTGAAAGAGCTTGTGGATTACCTTCGTGACCCAAGTCGCTTCCAAAAACTGGGTGGTAAGATCCCGACAGGTATCCTGTTGGTCGGTCCTCCTGGTACTGGTAAGACATTGCTTGCAAAAGCAATTGCTGGTGAAGCGAAAGTACCGTTCTTTACTATCTCAGGTTCTGATTTCGTTGAAATGTTTGTTGGTGTTGGTGCATCTCGTGTGCGTGACATGTTCGAGCAAGCGAAGAAAGCAGCACCTTGTATCATCTTTATCGATGAAATCGATGCTGTAGGTCGTCAACGTGGCGCTGGTGTTGGTGGTGGTCACGATGAACGTGAGCAAACACTTAACCAAATGCTGGTTGAGATGGATGGTTTCGAAGGTAACGAAGGTATTATTGTTATCGCTGCGACTAACCGTCCAGACGTACTTGACCCTGCATTACTTCGTCCTGGTCGTTTTGACCGTCAAGTTGTGGTTGGTCTACCTGATGTACGTGGTCGTGAACAGATTCTTAAAGTGCACATGCGCAAAGTTCCACTATCAGGTGATGTTGAACCATCTCTGATTGCTCGTGGTACTCCAGGTTTCTCTGGTGCAGATCTTGCGAACCTTGTGAACGAGGCGGCGCTATTTGCAGCTCGTGGTAACAAGCGCAATGTATCGATGGTTGAGTTTGAACTTGCGAAAGATAAGATCATGATGGGTGCAGAGCGCCGTTCAATGGTGATGTCGGAAGAAGTGAAAGAGTCAACAGCTTACCACGAAGCAGGCCACGCAATTGTTGGTCGTTTGGTACCTGAACACGATCCAGTGTACAAGGTGTCAATCATTCCACGTGGTCGTGCACTTGGTGTGACTATGTATCTACCTGAGCAAGATCGCGTAAGCATGTCTCGCCAACACCTAGAGTCAATGATCTCTAGCTTGTACGGTGGTCGTCTTGCTGAAGAACTTATCTACGGTAAAGACAAGGTTTCGACTGGTGCGTCTAACGATATCGAACGTGCCACTGATATTGCTCGTAAGATGGTAACGCAGTGGGGCTTCTCTGAAAAACTAGGTCCTCTTCTATATGCTGAAGAAGAAGGCGAAGTTTTCCTAGGTCGTGGCATGAGCCAAGCGAAACATGTTTCTGACGATACAACTCGACTTATCGATGAAGAAATTCGTATTCTTATCGACCGTAACTATGCTCGTGCGAAGCAGATTCTTGAAGAGAACATGGATCTCATGCACTCGATGAAAGATGCGCTGATGAAGTTTGAAACGATTGATGCAGGTCAGATTGATGACTTGATGGAACGTAAAGACGAGATTCGCGAGCCTGCTGGTTGGGGTGATGAAGCAAAAGCTGAACCTGCAAAGGAAGAAGCCAAGCCTGAAGCTGAAGCTAAATCAGAAGAACAAGCTAAAGCAGACCCAGAAGAATCGAAAGTTGAAGAAGTTAAATCTGAATCAGATGATACTAAAAACAAAGATTCTTAATCGCTAAGCTATAAATTAAAACCCTGACTACGCTCAGGGTTTTTCTGTTTATAGCCCAAGGTGTTTTTTACTCTTTAAGACCTGCCTTTCATGATATTAAAAGCAAACAATAAAACGCTCGTTTTAGACCGCCCACATGTAATGGGTATCCTCAATGTCACCCCTGATTCTTTCTCTGATGGCGGAAAATTCAACTCATTAGACAATGCATTGCAGCAAGCTGAACGAATGATTCAAGCCGGCGTTTGCATTATTGATATTGGTGGTGAATCGACTCGTCCTGGAGCACCGGACGTTTCCTTAGAGGAAGAGCTCGCTCGAGTTATTCCTGCAATTAAAGCGATTCGTACCAAGTTTGATGTTTGGATTTCTATTGATACCAGCAAAGCGGAAGTGATGCGCCAAGCTGTTGAAGCGGGTGCTGATTTGATCAATGATGTACGCGCTTTACAAGAGCCAGGTGCCCTACAAGCTGCCGCTGAGGCTAATGTTCCTGTTTGCCTGATGCACATGAAAGGCCAACCAAGAACCATGCAAGCTAGCCCAGTTTACGACGATGTTCTAATGGATGTTGAAGCATTCTTACAAGAAAGAGTGGAAGCTTGTGAGGCTGTAGGAATCTCAAAAGAACAGCTGATTCTGGACCCTGGTTTTGGTTTTGGTAAAACCATTGAACACAATTACCACCTATTAGCGCACCTTGAAAAATTTCATACGCTTGGGTTGCCAGTTTTAGCTGGGATGTCGAGAAAATCGATGATCTTTAAGCTACTGGACAAGGCCCCAGCAGATTGCATGGTAGCCAGTGTCACTTGCGCGACTATCGCTGCAATGAAAGGCGCACAAATTATTCGCGTTCACGATGTTGAAGATACATTGGAAGCGATGAAGATAATCGAAGTGATGAATAACAATCACTAATAATAATTAAGGAAAATCAATATGTCTGATAAAAGACGTTACTTCGGCACAGATGGTGTACGTGGCAAAGTTGGCCAATACCCGATTACACCTGATTTTGTTCTGAAGCTTGGCTGGGCTGCAGGTCGTGTTCTTGCGAAGCAGGGCACCAAGAAAGTGATCATTGGTAAAGATACTCGTATCTCTGGCTATATGCTTGAGTCTGCGTTAGAAGCTGGCCTTGCTGCTGCGGGTCTTCAGGCTACGTTTACTGGCCCAATGCCAACACCTGCTGTTGCTTACTTAACACAAACTTTCCGTGCTGAAGCGGGGATCGTTATCTCTGCATCGCATAACCCTTTCTATGACAACGGCATTAAGTTCTTCTCTTCTGAAGGCACTAAATTGTCGGATGACATTGAGTTGGCTATCGAAGCTGAACTAGATAAAGATATCGAGTGCGTGGAATCTTCTGCATTGGGTAAAGCTGTACGTTTAAATGATGCAGCTGGCCGTTATATCGAATTTTGTAAAAGTACATTCCCACACAAAATGACGTTAGCGGGCATGAAAATTGTGGTGGATTGCGCACATGGTGCGACTTACCACATTGCGCCAGCGGTATTTAAAGAGTTGGGTGCTGAAGTGATTGCAATGGGTGTTGAACCAAATGGTACTAACATCAACCACGAAGTGGGTGCGACAGATGTGCGTGCTCTGCAAGCTAAAGTACTTGAAGAAAAAGCAGCGTTAGGCCTAGGCTTTGATGGTGACGGTGACCGCATCATCATGGTTGATGAGCTAGGTAATAAGGTTGATGGTGACCAAATCGCTTACATCATTGCTCGTGATGCGTTGCGTCGTGGTGAGTTGAAAGGTGGCGTTGTTGGTACACTAATGACCAACCTTGGTATGGAAAACGGCCTTAAGCAGTTAGGTATTCCGTTTGTTCGTGCTGCTGTTGGTGACCGTTACGTCATGGAGCAACTTCTTGCTAAAGGCTGGAAGATCGGTGCAGAAAATTCGGGTCACGTTATCCTATTAGATAAAGTGACGACAGGTGATGCTATCGTTGCTGCCTTGCAAGTATTGGCTTCAGTTGTCGACAGTGAAATGACACTGAATGAACTTTCTCAAGGTATGACGTTATATCCTCAAGTTCTAGAAAACGTTCGTTTCAGCGGTGACTCAAATCCACTCGAAGCAGAAGCGGTGAAAGCGGCGGTTGTAGAAGTAGAAGCTGAGCTTGGCGAGAAAGGTCGTGTGCTATTACGTAAGTCTGGTACCGAGCCACTACTGCGTGTCATGGTTGAAGGCGAAGACGCAGAGCTTGTTCAAGCGTCTGCGTTTAAGATTGCAGATGCAGTAAAAGCAAACTGCTAATTTAACCTTTTACTTAACCGGCGAAACGAATAGCGCCTGTGATTAGAAGTGATTGACTTATATAACGGTCAAAAGAGACGTAAATGAGTTTTGTGTCGCTTTTGACCTTTTTTTAACCATTCGCTTGGTAAAGGCTTATTTTTTAGCAAATTCCCCTTGTCAGCCATCGTCGCATTCGCTAGTATTGCTCGGCCTTCAGTTAGGAGGTCGCTAGCCTTGTTCTTGAAAATAGTTTTTTGAACGGCGCTGGCTCAACAATTAGGAACATAGGTGGAAAAATGTTTACAGTTCTACTTGTGATTTACCTGTTGGCAGCGCTTGGTGTAATTGGCCTAGTGTTGATTCAACAAGGTAAAGGCGCAGATATGGGAGCCTCTTTCGGTGCTGGCGCTTCAAACACTGTGTTTGGTGCTGGTGGCTCAGGAAATTTCCTTACCCGAATGACTGCAGTTTTTGCAACTACATTTTTTATCCTTAGCTTAGTGCTTGGTAATATGTCTACACATAAAACTGAGTCACAATGGATTGACCCGACTCAAGGTCAGGTAATTCAGCAAGCTGAAGATGCAGTGAGTGAAGTTCCGACGCAAGGCGACGAAATTCCACAATAAGCTGCAAAGATTTGATGCCGAGATGGTGAAATTGGTAGACACGCTAGCATGAGGTGCTAGTGCCTTAGGGTGTGAGGGTTCGAGTCCCTCTCTCGGCACCATGTTTACAAACTTGTAAAACATCTTGTTGGGCGTATAATGCTCACAAGTCGGACGCGGGATGGAGCAGTTTGGTAGCTCGTCGGGCTCATAACCCGAAGGTCGTCGGTTCAAATCCGGCTCCCGCAACCAATTTCAATGCTATTATATAGCTTGTATTGGTAGCAAGTTTGCACAGTGTGAACCTCACTGTGAGTTAAGTGTGATATCGAATGTGATGACACTTAACATATAAGGGTCCAGCAACAAAAACCCCGGCTTATACGGGGTTTTTTGTTATCTAAGCATTTGTAAATGCCTTTAGATGATAATGTTTGCTTGGAATTTAAATTGGGCTTTGAGCCCTTTTTTTGTTTCTGGAGTGGTTAAATGACTGGTTTAGAGAGACAACTTACTGAAATGCTTGACGCTCCAGTAGCAGCATCAGGTTATGAGTTAGTTGGATTAGAATTTATTCGTGCTGGTGAGCACTCAACGCTACGTATTTACATCGATTCACCAAATGGTATCAATGTAGATGATTGCTCTGAGGTTAGTCACCAAGTAAGTGCCGTAATGGACGTTGAAGATCCAATTTCAGTGGCTTATAACCTTGAAGTGTCTTCACCAGGTTTAGAGAGACCACTGTTCAAAGCAGAGCATTACCAACAATTTATTGGTCACGAGGTAAGCATCGTTTTGAAAATGGCTGTCGGCAACCGTCGTAAATGGAAAGGTGATATCCAATCTATCGAAGGCGAGACAGTGAAAGTATTGGTTGAAGGACAAGAAGAAGAATTCGTCCTGAGCAATATTGCGAAAGCTAACCTGATCCCTAAATTTTAGTTCTCCTAGTGAGAAGAGCTTAAGAGGCTAGATTAATGAACAAAGAAATTTTGGCGGTAGTAGAAGCTGTTTCAAATGAGAAAGCAGTTCCTCGTGAGCGTATTTTTGAAGCGCTTGAAATCGCGCTTGCAACGGCAACAAAAAAGAAAAGCGAATTAGAAATTGAAGTTCGTGTAGAAATTGACCGTAAAACGGGTAATTTCGAAACTTTCCGCCGTTGGGAAGCTGTTGAGGAAGTTGAATTCCCAACAAAAGAAATCTCTATTGAAGCTGCAAAGTACGATGATCCAGAGATCGAACTTGGCGGTTTCATTGAAGATGATATCGAATCAGTAACGTTTGACCGTATTACGACTCAAACGGCTAAGCAAGTTATCGTACAGAAAGTACGTGAAGCAGAACGTGCTCAAATCGTTGAACAGTTTATTGACAACGAAGGCGAGCTCGTAACTGGCGCAGTTAAGAAAGTTAACCGTGACACAGTGATTCTAGACCTCGGTAACAACGCTGAAGCGGTAATCCTTCGTGACGACCAACTTCCTCGTGAAAACTTCCGTCCAGGTGACCGTGTTCGTGGTCTTCTTTACGCAGTTAAACCAGAAGCTCGTGGTTTCCAGCTTTTCGTTACTCGTTCGAAGCCAGAAATGCTAGCTGAACTATTCCGCGTTGAAGTGCCTGAGATTGGTGAAGAGCTAATTGAACTTAAAGGTGCTGCACGTGACGCTGGTTCTCGTGCTAAAATCGCCGTGAAAACAAACGACAAACGTATTGACCCTGTTGGTGCGTGTGTTGGTATGCGTGGTGCACGTGTACAAGCTGTTTCTAATGATCTTGGTGGTGAGCGTATCGATATCGTTCTTTGGGACGATAACCCAGCTCAGTTCGTTATTAACGCAATGGCGCCTGCTGATGTTGCTTCAATCATCGTTGATGAAGATGCACACTCTATGGATATCGCTGTTGAAGCCGATAACCTGGCACAAGCGATTGGCCGTAGCGGTCAAAACGTACGTCTAGCTTCTCAACTAACGGGTTGGGAACTGAATGTAATGACTGTTGCTGATCTAGAGAAGAAGCACCAAGAAGAAGCAGTTGCTTCTATTGAAAACTTCATGAAGCACCTAGACATTGAAGAAGACTTTGCTCAAATGCTTGTTGAAGAAGGCTTCTCTACACTTGAAGAAGTGGCATACGTTCCTGTGAACGAGCTTCTTGAAGTCGACGGTCTAGACGAAGGTATCGTTGAAGAACTACGTAACCGCGCGAAAGACGCACTGACTACTCTAGCGCTAGCGAAAGAAGAGACTTTCGACGGTGTTGAGCCTGCTGAAGACTTACTTGCACTTGAAGGTCTTGAGCGTGAAATGGCTTACAAGCTAGCAGCAAAAGGCGTTGCGACATTGGAAGACCTAGCTGACCAAGGCGTTGATGAACTAGAAGGCATCGAAGACCTAACTGCAGAGCGAGCAGGCGAGCTGATTATGGCTGCGCGTAACATCTGTTGGTTCGGCGACGAAGAATAATTCAGCAAGGAGAGAAAGCGGTATGACACAATTAACAGTTAAAGCACTGAGTGAAGAGATTGGTACGCCAGTTGACCGCTTAATTGAACAACTTGCTGATGCAGGAATGAAGAAAGCAGGGTCGGATCAAGTGACTGATTCAGAGAAGCAAACATTGCTAACGCACCTTAAAAAGGAGCATGGCGATACTTCAGGCGAAACAGAACCGACTCGTTTAACTCTTCAACGCAAGACCCGCAGCACGCTAAGTGTTGCCGCTGGAGGCGGTAAGAGTAAGGATGTTCAAGTAGAGGTACGTAAAAAGCGTACTTACGTGAAGCGCAGCACTATTGAAGATGAAGCGAAACGTGAAGCTGAGGAAGTAGCTAATCGTGAAGTGGAAGAGAAAGCACAACGCGATGCTGAAGAGCAAGCGAAACGTGATGCTGCAGAGAAAGCACAGCGCGAAGCCGAAGAAAAAGTAACACGTGAAGCGGATGCAAAACGTGATTCTGAAGAGAAGGCTCAACGCGCACAAGCTGAAAAGGCTAAAAAAGACATGAATTCAAAAAATGCAGACGCTAACGCACAAGCGAAAAAAGAAGCGGATGAACTTAAAACTCGTCAAGAGCAAGAAGCAACTCGTAAAGCCGAAGCTGAAGCAGCTAAGCTTGTTGAAGAAGCTCGTATGCCCAAACGATTCTTCGATATCAGGGCCCATGATGACATGTCCGGTTCTGTTAAGAATGACAGGGACGGCTGATGATGTACCGATTTGATAAAGAAGGCGGTCGTAGACCTCGAGCATATTAA
>NZ_JACJFF010000190.1:0-5692 GCF_014164465.1 Vibrio sp. SG41-7
TAAATGAAAAGAGTTCTTACCTAAATCGATTCCGATAATGTGTGAGTTATTCATTTGGTACTTTCCTTTTAAGACTAAACCATTTCAAGTTTAGCTGTAGGGAGGGACGTACCATCTCATTAAACTTAGTGTCAAAAGCTGTCTTAGCGTCTGCGGTTGCTACGTCTGTTACTTTTCCTGCGGGAGCGGATGAGCCAGCCGTTACGATTAAGTGGTCAAACACGCCAATCGATTCGAAGTATTCACAAATCGACTTTTCATCGGTGATATCAACGCCTGTGTGTCGGCTGGCAATATGTACCGTGTTGTTCTCGTTTCTTAGTTGCATCGCTAGTGCTTTGCCGATACCTGATGTGCCACCAATGATGACGAAAGTGTGTTTCTCTTGTTTAGTCGATTCGTTAGTCATGCTCTGAATTCCTGCGTTGTTCTGTTGATGTTTGCCATTATATTTATTCGACTAAATTTGATAATTGGTTAAAATATAAATTCATTATTCGGTTAATCTGAATAGTGTGACTGAGTATTCAAATCGAGCATTAAGATCGAGAAGTAAGACGAAGAGGTGGAAGCGAGAATCGTATGGATAAGTTTTCAGATATGGCGATGTTCGTGAGCATTGTTAAGCATCACGGGTTAGCTGCGGCTGGGCGAGAGTTAGGGCTTTCTCCTGCGACCATGACAGCAAGGCTGCAGGCGCTTGAAGAACGATATGGTGTGAAGTTGTTGAATCGAAGCACGCGTCATGTGTCTTTGACCGACTCTGGGGAGTTGTATCACAAGGCATGTTTGGAGATTTTAGACAACGTCAGTGAGGCCGAAAACCTGATTCAAAATGGCGTAAAAGAAGTCAAAGGCTCGCTAAAAATTGCCGCGCCAAAAGACATCGGAAAGCAGTACATTCTTCCTATTCTTTCGGAGTTTTGCCAGCAGTATCCGGACGTTATTCCTTACCTGTATTTGAACGATAACCTCTCGAACATTGCTGAATCTGGCATGGATATCGTGATTCGTTATGGTGAACTGGTCGACAGCAGTTTGATATCCAGACGCTTATCACCAAGCCGACGTGTGTTGTGCGCTTCCCCTGAATACCTCGCTAAACATGGAACACCGTTAACGCCACAAGACTTGGTTGAACACGACTGTTTAGCCATGCTGCGTAGCAATGAAGAGCTCAAGACATGGCACTTCCAAGATCATGATATGAAGAAGTCGGTGACGGTTGTGCCGAAGCGATTTTCAGACGATGGCGAAGTGATCCGCTACTGGGCATTAAAAGGTGAGGGCATTGCGCTTAAATCGGTGCTGGATGTGCAAGACGACATCAATAACCAACGCCTTGTTACTCTGCTTAATGGCTACATGAAAAACTTCAATACCGCGATGTCGGTGTCGAGCGCCGACTTGAATGTGGTGTACATCAGCAAGAAATATCAGCCGAAGCGTATCCGACTGTTTTTGGATTATCTGTTTGAGCGCTTTGGCGATTTGGTTGAAAAGTCTAGTTAGATTAGCCGAGAAGCAGCGCATGACAGATATCTCGAACTCAGCACCCGGCTACGGACAGAGGACATTGAACTGGTTATGATACGACCAACATAAGGATGTGATTGGAGAGAGAAATGAAAGTCGTCGGAGATACGGTCATCCAACCTTTTCACAAGGCAACCTGCCATTGCGGTGCGGTTGAACTAGAGCTCAGCTTACCTAACGGGATAGAAAAACCACGCCGTTGTGATTGTTCTATCTGCCGTCGTAGAGGGGCGATTGTAGGCTCTGTTGCGCTGGATGGCATCAAGATCCTCAAAGGTGCGGAGCATCTTAAGCTTTATCAATTCAATACCAACACCGCGAAGCACTACTTCTGCTCAAACTGCGGTATCTATACCCATCACCAACGCCGCTCAAGCCCAAATGAATACGGTTTTAACATCGGTTGTTTGGAAGGGGTAAACCCTTTTGATATTGGCGATGTGGTGACCAATGATGGCGTTAATCATCCTGCTGACCGCTAAGTCGTTACACAATATAAAAGGAATTAATTATGTCTGAATATGGAGCGGTCATTCGCTGGCAAAAAGCGGAAGATGAAGCCTTTAGCAACAACCAATACAGTCGCGGTCATACGTGGGAGTTCGATGGTGGTATTACTGTGCCAGCTTCATCTTCTCCTCATGTAGTGCCACTGCCGTTTTCGGTGGAAGCGAATGTCGACCCAGAAGAAGCCTTTATCGCGGCGCTTTCTAGCTGCCATATGCTGACGTTTTTGGGCATTGCCGCCAAGCAGCAGTACGTGATCGACTCTTATGTCGATGATGCCGTTGGTGTACTGGAAGAAGATGAATCAGGCCGCTCATCTGTCACTAAGGTGACTCTGCGACCTGAGATTGTGTTTTCGGGCATTAAGATACCAACTGCCAAACAGCTCGAAAAACTGCATCACTTGGCACACAAAAACTGCTTTATCGCGAACTCGGTCAAGACTGAGATAAAGGTCGAGATGCGAGATTAATTTAAATTAACCACAAGATTTCTTTAAAAGCTTCGTCCTTTTTATCTCGCTATCGTCTTAAGGGTATTCAGGCAGTCCAGTTGATTGCAAAAGAACCAAACACACTATTTGAGGAACCCTCCATGACAGCGTTTAACAGTGCATCGAATTACGGTGAACATGCGTTTATCAAAAGCAAACCAGAGATGCTAGAGAGCATTTACAACACTGTCGATGTATTTCCTTACTGGGTAGCCGACATGGATTTTCAGGTAGCCGAACCGATCACTCAAGAGCTTAACCGCTTGGTTGAGCGTGGAGTGTACTCGTATGAGTTCAATGAACAGGCAGTGTTTGAGGCGCTATCTCAATGGTATTCAAAGCGTCATGGTTTAAGCCTGTCTTCTGACAAATTCGTTCAGGTTCCGGGAGTGTTACCAGGCATCGCGTTGTTACTGCGCCAGTTTACCAACGAGGGTGATGGTGTGCTTATTCATACGCCGGCTTACCATCAGTTTGCTAATTTGGTGAATAAAGCAGGTCGTCAGGTCGTGAATAGCCCGTTGATTAATGACGGACAGAGTTATCAGGTTGATTTTTCTGGTATGGAGCAACAGATCATCGACCAAAAAGTGAAGACGATGATTTTCTGTAATCCGCATAACCCGACTGGGCGAGTGTGGACACCTCAAGAGATTGAACAAGTCATCGAAATAGCTAAGCGCCACGATGTGCTGATCATCAGTGATGAAGTCCACTCCGACATTATCTTTGAAGGTCACGCTTTTACGAGCTTAACCAGCTTTGATTACGACAAGGTCATTGCCTTGATTGGCTCTCCGGCGAAAACCTTCGGCATGCACAGCATCTCAAATGGTTATGTGTACACCAACAATCATGAGTTATTTGAAGCGTTCAAAACCAACATAGCAGCGATGTATCTTGACCATGGTAATGCCTTGACGACGTTTGCGACGATTGCCGCCTTTGAGAAAGGTGAAGAGTGGCTAGACGGCATGCTGGCGTATTTGCAAGACACGGTGAAATGGATCTCTGAATTTGCGGAGCTGCGCATTCCTCAGTTAAAAGTCTTCCAGCCGCAAGGCACTTACCAAGTGTGGTTTGATTTCTCTGGCTTGGATTTCTCAGAAGAAGAGCTAAAAAATGTGGTGTTTGAACAGGCTAAAATGGGCTTAACCCCAGGTGGTTGGTTTGGTGCACAAAGCCCTAACTTCATGCGAATGAATATCGCGACGTCACGCGATAATATCGAACAATCATTTACGGCTTTAGCAGACGCGATTGATGGCTTTGAGCGAGGAAGCCAGACTTCTTCAACTTGTTGCGATAGCGGCGCTTCAAAAAGCTGTTGCTGATTATCCATGTTGAATTGAAAACGCTTAGCTGTTGATGCTGAGCGTTAGGCTCTAAAGAACAAAAAACCGCGAGGCTGCTTAGTGCATCACTGGCGGTTTTTTTATGTCTGTGTAATCCTACGTACGGTTTTAATTGAGTGACAGTTAGAAAGTACTGAGAGATAGGTAGCGATCTCTTGGATGGTAGGAATAGATTGGTTAGCAGAGAGTTATGTTTAGCGTCCCACTGAATAGTTTTGTACATCGTGTGAGTGATAAAAGCCAAGTGATGGCGCATGCTGCAGAATGTGGATGCCAGTTGAAGCGAGTTCGTCGTTCGCGCAATTGGCTGTTGGTCGCTCAAGAGCATCAACTCGTTGAATTTAAAACGATGTTAACTCACGAAAAAGACGGTTGGATAGCAATCGTAATCGACAAAGTGCTGCCTAAACCTGTGGTGTGTTTGGCATCTCTGTTGGCCGCGACACCCTCAATGACCGTCGCTCAACTGGTGATGGAATCTGGATGTTCAATGGCAGAAGCAAGGCGTGCCATTGATGAACATGAAGGGCTGTAGGCGTATTCGAATCGTGTGAAAAGAGAATCGCGAGCAGCAAAAAGCCCGTAACGATATTACGTTTTTCAGCGCAATATCGTTACGGGCTTTATCATCTGTGCTTGTGCTGCTTAAGCTAAGCCATGTGGCTTATAAAGCGTTTACTCGATTAAGAGTTAGCTACTTTTACACGAATCGTGTTGCTGCCAAGCTTTGACAAGTTCAGCTTGTTTAGTGCCGCTTTAGCTTCTTCGTGCTCTGGCATTTCAACAAATGCAAAGCCTTTAGATTCGCCAGTTTCTTGGTCTAAAACTAGGCTGCACTCTTTTACTGAGCCGAACTCAGAAAATAGAACACGGATGTCTTGCTCTGCAGTAGAGCGCGATAGGTTACGAACTAGAAGTTTCATAATAAACCTTGAATATGAATTTACGCTGAGCATTGTCGCACACTTTCGTGCTCACCCTCACAAATAATTAGCGGAATAGCTCGGTTTACCTGTTCGCTGCTCTCATTAGCCGTTAACCGCGGTTTATCGTGATATCTGACACATATCCATGCTCGGTACTGGTTAACGCCTGCTGCAGCATTTGAGCGGCTTCTTGTGCGGTCATAAAGCTTGAGGTATCCATTGCTTTGCCGCTGGTTCCCCAAAACTCGGTTGCCATCCCGCCGGGGTAAACTGCAACGATCTTCATCGGGTGACCTTTGAGCTCCAACCTGACCGATTCGATAAAGCCTTTAACGGCCCATTTGGCTGCGCAGTAAGTAGACTCTTCTGCTTTAGCGCCTTGAGCCGCCGTCGACATCACCACTGCAATGGTGACTGATTGATCTTTGTAGCGCTGCACAAGCTCGCGAATCAAAAAGATCGAAGACTCGATGTTGTTTTTCAGCATGTCGCTGATGGCGGCGGGATCTTGTTGTTCAATTTTACCGAAGTACCCACTGCCTGCGCTATGAACCACCAGTTTTGGTGTTTCAGGCAATGCATCCAATAACTCGCTCACTGATTGTGGATCACACAAGTCACAGGCTTGGCTAACAGTATTCGCTGGCAGGCTTTTCGCTAATTCAGCTAAACGTTGGGAGCTGCGGCCAGTGATCATTAAGCGCTGGTGGCTGTTCGATGTATTCGCATATTGCTTGGCTAAAGCTGCGCCTAAACCGCTGCTTGATCCGGTGATTAAAATCATGGTGACTCGGAATTGTTGAATTGAATCGAGATAGTAAGGCTTTGAATACCTGTTTGCTGAGATCTAAGACCAAGATGCAGAGATCCATGAG
>NZ_JACJFF010000191.1:0-5558 GCF_014164465.1 Vibrio sp. SG41-7
CATTTTGAGCCAAAGGTTGAAGATAACTTCCGAACTGAAAGCGACTAACAACGGGTCTTTGACCCGTATCCGGACTTTCAGTCCGTAATACTAACCCACCTACTTTAGTAGGTGGTTGTTAAGTTGTATTTCAAAGAACAAAACGAAGCCACATTGGGCTTCGTCTTATTTTTGTTTTGGCTAACGCGATTTTCGCATTTTCTAAACCTGAAATTACTCAGGTTGCTGCAGGTCTCTTTTCTTTTTAGGCACGAAGTTCAATACCGAAATTGGGACTTCTTTGCGTGGTTCGAAACCTTCAACGACGCGACGCTCAATCAAGTGACCAAGACGTTTTTCGATAATGCACAGGTTCTTGAAGTTGTCTTTCGATAGGAAAGAGATCGCTTCACCAGACGCATCAGCACGGCCTGTACGACCAATACGGTGTACATAGTCATCCGCTGGGAATGGGATGTCGTAGTTGACTACGCGGCTTAGGTTGTCGATATCGATACCACGAGCAGCAACACCTGTTGCAACTAGATATTTTAGACGACCTTTCTTAAAGTCAGCCAGAATCTTTTCACGAATCGCTTGGCTACGTCCACTGTGGAAAGCTTCAGCTTGGATGCCACGTTTTTCAAGTTGGGCAACTAGCTTAGCCGCGCCGTGTTTGGTCTCGATAAAGATAAGCGCTTGGTCCCATTCACCGTCAGTGATCATGTGGCTTAATAGCGCAGATTTGCGGTCTTTATCGACGGTTACCAACCATTGCTCAATGTTCGCTTTAGAAGCGTCAGTTTTGGCAATTGAAATCTCTTCCGCTTCACTGATTGCGCTTTTCGCTAGCGCACGCACTGGCGTTGATAGCGTTGCTGAGAACAACAGGTTTTGAATGTTTTGTGGCAAACGCGCGATGATCTTGTTGATGTCTTCGATGAAACCCATGTCTAGCATGCGGTCTGCTTCATCAAGAACCAGTACTTCCACTTCATCAAAATGAACGGCACGTTGTCCGTACATATCGATTAAACGACCTGGAGTTGCCACAAGAATATCGACACCTTCGATCAAGCGGTCTTTCTGGTGTTGGTAAGACACGCCACCGTACATCGCTAGTGATGTTAGGTTTAGGAACTTCGCGTACTTAGTAATGTTCTGCTCAACCTGAATCGCAAGCTCACGAGTTGGTGTCAGAATAACAGCACGAATGCGTTTTTTACGTTGTGTTTCACCTTTACTTAGCATTTCTAAGATAGGGAGAACAAAGCTCGCAGTTTTACCTGTACCTGTTTGTGCTGCCGCAATAAGGTTCTTACCAGAAAGCACAATCGGAATTGCTTTTTCTTGAATAGAGGTTGGCTTTTCATAGCCTTGTTTTGCAACGGCTTTAACAATAGGTGAGCTTAATCCAAGCTTGGAAAATGGCATAAGTTTCTCGGTATGATTTGGCTAAATAGCGATGGAAAGGTTTAACAATCTTATACAAGGATAAGATTAATGGCGGCATTCTACCATGTTGCTTGTGTACTGCTAGCAACATAGACACTTTAGTTGGATAATACTGGTTCAATAAGACGACGATAAGACAGGGATGTATGGAAATTACGCCGAATGAACGCGATGCAGTATATAAAACGATTTTTTCTCGCCGAGATGTTCGTGGTCAGTTTCTTCCTGATGAGATCCCAGAAGACGTTTTGATGCGTGTGCTAACCGCGGCGCACCATGCGCCTAGCGTTGGTTTTATGCAGCCTTGGGATTTTGTCGTTGTCCGTGATATCGAAACCAAGCAACAAATCAAAACCGGTTTTAATCAGGCTCATGCGGAATCCGCGGAAATGTTCACCGATGAAAAGCAGGCGATGTATAAGCGATTAAAGCTTGAAGGTATTGTTGAATCGCCTATCGGTATCTGTGTGACTTGCGACCGTAATCGAACCGGAAAGGTCGTGCTAGGTAGAACCATCAAACAAGAAATGGATTTGTACAGCACCGTGTGTGCGGTGCAAAACTTGTGGCTCGCGGCAAGAGCTGAAAACCTTGGGTTAGGTTGGGTGAGCATTCTTCACGACTCAACACTGCGAGACGCTTTAGATATCCCAGAAAACATCGATATCGTTGCGTATTTATGTATCGGCTACGTTGATCACTTCAAAGATAAACCCGAACTAGAAACCATGGGCTGGCTGCCAAGAAGAGACGTTAATTCAGCGATTCATGAAGGGAAGTGGAACTCAGACCAAATCAAGTCAAACGAAGAGTAATTGCATTTACCGGCATTAATCTCGATGGCTAGTATCAAGATCTAAAAAAGGGCTCATTGAGCCCTTTTTGATATTTGCTAGCTGTTATCTGATTTAGATATACAAACCAATTTAGATAAATAAACCGAGAGCCTAAGCGATCTCAATCTTCTCAGCTTGGTTCTGTTCAACCATAGACAGTGCTAGCGCTTCCGCCGCTTTAATACCGTCGATACCAGCAGATAGGATACCACCCGCGTAGCCTGCACCTTCACCTGCAGGGAAGAAGCCCTTAAGGTTGATGCTTTGGTAGTCTTTGCCACGTTTGATACATACAGGAGAAGACGTACGAGTCTCAACACCTGTTAGTAGACCGTCTGGCGTAGAGAAGCCTTTAATCTTCTTCTCGAACGCTGGGATTGCTTCACGAATCGCTTCGATAGCAAAATCAGGTAGCGCTTTTGAAATATCCGTTAGGTGGATACCTGGCGTGAATGATGGTTTTACTTCACCGATTTCACTTGGATCGCGACCTTTCAGGAAGTCACCGATTTTCTGTGCAGGGGCGTCGTAGTTCTCGCCACCTAGAACATAAGCGGCACTTTCTAATTCACGTTGTAAACGGATACCTGCTAGTGCGTCACCTGGGTAATCACGCTCTGGGTCGATACCCACAACGATGGCACTGTTTGCGTTACGTTCTGCACGAGAGTATTGGCTCATGCCGTTGGTTACTACGCGGCCTTCTTCAGAAGTCGCGGCAACCACAGTACCACCCGGGCACATACAGAAGCTGTATACAGTGCGGCCATTCTTACAGTGGTGTACTAATTTGTAGTCCGCTGCACCTAAGATAGGATTACCTGCGTTTTTACCGAAGCGAGCTTCATCGATCATCGCTTGCTTGTGTTCGATACGGAAACCAACAGAGAAAGGCTTAGCTTCCATGTAAACGCCACGTTCGTGCAGCATTTCAAACGTATCACGGGCACTGTGGCCAACAGCCAGTACTACGTGACGAGTTTTAATCTCTTCACCGTTAGAAAGCGTTAGGCCAGTGATTTGACCGTCTTCCATGTGAACGTCGTCTACGCGAGTGCTGAAACGGATTTCGCCACCTAGCTCAATGATAGAAGCACGCATCTTCTCGATCATGGTAACCAGTTTAAAGGTACCGATGTGTGGCTTACTTACGTATAGAATTTCTTCTGGTGCGCCAGCAGCTACGAATTCTTCGATTACTTTACGGCCGTAGTGCTTTGGATCTTTAACTTGGCTGTATAGCTTACCGTCAGAGAATGTACCTGCGCCACCTTCACCGAACTGTACGTTTGATTCAGTGTTCAGTGTGCGCTTACGCCAGAAACCAAAGGTATCTTTCGTACGTTCACGAACTTCTTTACCACGCTCAACGATGATTGGATTGAAGCCCATTTGAGCAAGCACTAGGCCTGCGAACAAACCACAAGGGCCAAAACCGATAACGACAGGGCGCTCAGTTTGGTTCTCAACCGCTTTAGCCACGAATTTGTACTCCATGTCAGGAGTCACTTTTACGTGTGGGTCGCTGATGAATTGTTCTAACAACTCAGCTTCGTTTTCAACGAGAACATCAAGCGTGTAGATAAGTAAGATTTTTGATTTCTTACGAGCATCGTAGCCACGTTTAAAGATATTAAAAGAAAGTACCTGATCAGCGTTAATGCCAAGCTTTGCTTCAATAGCGTCTTGAATGGCTGACTCTTCATGGTCTAGTGGGAGTTTAATTTCGGTTAAACGTATCATTTTGATGTCTCGTTTTTATAGGTGTCTTAGCTAGATCGTTTCTTAATACAGAGTTTGATGACAACGCTGATGTTGAAAGAAGCGATAAGCTCACAATGGCGCGCATTTTACGAGAAATTGATTTATCTGTCATACTAATTTGGAAACATGGAGCAAATAGACACGATATTAGAGCCGTATGATGTTGAATTTTGCCTTGGGATGAGTATTATCCTCCATTCTTCAATTTTGACTAACTTATAGAGCAGAGCATCATGGCGTTTGTCGTAGGCGATAACTGTATTCAATGTAAATACACAGACTGTGTGGCAGTGTGTCCCGCAGATGCGTTCCATGAAGGACCAAATTTCATGGTAATCAACCCAATCGAATGTATTGATTGTGGTTTATGTGTACCTGAATGTGATGCTCAAGCGATCTTTCAAGAAGATGAACTGCCAGAAGATCAAAAGATCTTTATTGAAGTCAATGCCGAGCTTGCCGAGATTTGGCCTGTGCAAACTGAAGTAAAAGCACCGATGGATGAAGCTGAAAAGTGGAATGGTGTGTCTGATAAGTTGGCAATGTTAGAAAAGTAGTTGTTGAAAAGAACTCAAATAAAAAGGCGTATTGATTTAATCAATACGCCTTTTTTAATACCTGAACACTGTCGATTGGATCGTTAGCTTATGAAATCTAGCTATGCTGACGACGCATGTTGTCGAGAATAATACCGGTCGCCATTGCTACGTTCAGAGACTCTGCGCCACCGAATGCAGGAATCGTAATCTTATCCGTTACGTATTTAGCCGCATGTTCACGAATGCCGTGAGACTCGCTGCCCATTAGCAAAATGCCATTGGCAGTAAATTCTGTCTTATGAACACTTTCGCCTTCTAAGAACGCGCCGTAAACCGGTAGGTTCGCTTGTTCTAAATAAGCCGGTAAGTCTGTTTGGCTTACGTGTACTCGGCCAAAGCTACCCATAGTTGCACTGATGGTCTTAGGGTTGTATGGGTCTGCACAATCGCTGCTCGCAACGATATGCTTAATGCCATACCAGTCTGCTACACGAATAATCGTACCTAGGTTGCCCGGGTCTGAAACGCCATCTAGTGCAATCATCAGCCCAGTTGCTTCTGGCAGTTCAAATGTTGGGATCTCAACGACAGCAATCGCCGCATTGTTACTCACCAAAGTACTCGCTTTGGTTAGGTCATCTAGTGAAGCTTCAACACAATCAAACTCAAACAGTGAAGCGTGATTTTCAGATAAGAAATCAGCGGTAGCAAAGACGTTCTTCACGACTAAGTCACTATTGAACAGCTCAAGAACGTTCTTTTCACCTTGAACTAGAAACAAACCGTGGGCTTTACGTTGTTTCTTTTGGCCCAAAGCACGAAGGAGTTTTAATTGGTTTTTTGAAATCATGTTTTTATCCTAGATATAAGCCCGCGCATTATAGAGCAAAGGTTGGAGAACCAAAAGCGTGATAGCTCAATGCGATCCACATAAAAAGCAAAAGCAACTCACTTAAAAAAGAAAAGCGCACTAAATAGCGCGCTC
>NZ_JACJFF010000192.1:0-5479 GCF_014164465.1 Vibrio sp. SG41-7
ACGCGATGATAAAAGCGTTGAACAAGCTTACTGGGTTAGGTATGCCTGAAACTTGTCGTATTGACTAAGAAATACGCGAAACGGGGTGGCTCTATCTCTAAATTTAATTACGCAACAAAGCCCATTAGTGCCGTTCCTGCCTCCAGGTAACGCCAGCGGATGCATTGTGTTTTCTTCACGAACGATTCCCTGAACATACAGCAGAGCTAAAATGTGTCGCAGAGCACTAGTGTCGTATGTTAGAACTGTGAGAGTACTCGCTTTCTATCAGATGCAGCGGCAGATTAATTTAGTCACAATATTGAACAGTCGTTAGCTTACAATCATTTTGGTTGGTAGTATTAATCACAATTCAACAGAGCGCTTGGCCGTAATGTGATTTAAACAAAACAGATAGGATATTTTATGGACAATGAGCAATTAGAGTATGCAGGTTTTTGGGTGCGATTAGGAGCTGCGTTGATTGATACCTTCCTGTTCTTACTGGTGACTATGCCTTTATTATATTGGGTATATGGTGATTACTATTTTGATTCAGATGAGTTCATCTTAGGCGGCTGGGATGTATTATTAAATTGGGTATTACCTTTTATCGCAACTGTTATATTTTGGGTTTATCGATCTGGTACTCCAGGCAAAATTGCTTTGAAGCTTCAAGTTGTGAATGCGGAGACTGGACAGGCGCTTTCTACGGGCAAATCAATTTTAAGGTACCTTGCGTATTACCTAAGTATTCTTCCACTGTGTTTTGGCTTTGTTTGGATTGCGTTTAGCGGAAAGAAACAAGGTTGGCATGATTTAATTGCCAATACAGTCGTTGTTAGACCTACAAATAAAGGTATTGACCCCGTACAGTTTGGAAAGCGAGCTTGAGAATAATTCCAACTGACAGATAACACGTGAATCGTTATCTGTCTATTCATCTGCGATTCGCTTACGTCGTAATCCTGATGGCTTTGCGCGACTGCGGTGACTTATTTATTCGTTGGAAAAGTGAGGATAGAACAATGATTTCATGGATAATAATGGTGTTTGCAACTATTGGAGCAATGGTCGTTAGTGTAATCAGTGGCTTCTTCCTTTTTGATGAGTTTATTGGTTTATGGCCTGAGCCTGTTGTTGGCTTTATTACAGCATTCCTCGTTGTTGCTACTGCCTATATCACTGCACCTAAATATCCAGTGATAATATCTGGGGTTGTATTGCTTCTCGGTTCTTTTGTATCTTGGAAATACCTTTCCATTGCTTCATACCCTGAATGGCATGAGTTAGCCTATCAACAGACTTATATACCATTATTTACAACACTTTTAGGTGGTGTAATAGGTGCATTGGTTATTATTTGTTACGGTCAATTGATTTTGGATAATTGCCTAACAAAACGATGAAATACAAATTTGTAACCAAGTAAATTGTTGCCTAAAAAGCACTCCAGCCGACAGTCAGTGGATGTATTTTCTGTCGTCAAATATCCATAAAAATTATGCTGATGGTTTTATGATTGCGGTTCCTTAGATTTGGGTTAATTCTCAACTTCTAGCTAATTATGTATTGCTCTATAATGGTCTCGTATTAAATGAGAAGAAGATAATGATGAACAATAATAGAGAAATCATTACATACCTACGCGAGAGTATTCCGGCGTTTGAATGCGTTAAGGGCTGCCATGATTGTTGTGGGCCAGTAACGACTTCCTCGGAAGAAATGTCGCGTCTACCAGTGAAATCTGACGCTGAACATGAAGCTGCCTTAGACGAATATAACTGTGTGTATTTAGGCCCCAATGGCTGTGAGGTATATGAAGAGCGACCATTAATTTGTCGGTTGTTTGGTACAACACCTCGTATGCCATGCCCAAATGGGTGTCGTCCGGTAGAGATGGTCAATTCAAAAATTGAACGTCAGGTGCATTACTTCATCAGAAATACTCGTCAGGTTTTAGTGTAGTTGGCTCAATAGCCAACAGAGCAAGCCACAATCACATAAGCATTAAAGATAGCCCCACCTATAGCATTTTTAGTTTCGCACTTACGGTGGCTTTGTTTGGAAATAGTGCTGTTAACGGCGATTTAATAAAGCGCTAATCGATAGATATTAAATACGAAGGTCGATCATGAAAGGTAAAATCATCGAATGGAATGATGACAAAGGATACGGTTTCATTTCCTCTCTAGGAGGTGAGCTTAAAGTATTTATTCATGCATCGTCGGTTAAGAATTCAAGACGCCGCCCCGCGTTACATGACAACGTGATGTTTGAAGTAAAGGAAGATAGTAAAGGCCGACTTAATGCCCGAAATGTTGTGATTGAAGGGGCAAATGGCTTTCCATTTACAGTATTGTTTGGTTTTAGCTTTTTGGTAGCGGCAAGCACGTCGATAGTTGTTTTTGATGGGTTATTGATACTCATCCCCGCATATTTAGTTTTGAGTCTATTTACTTACCTGATGTTTTCTTGGGATAAG
The DNA here is from genome assembly GCF_014164465.1 of Vibrio sp. SG41-7. NCBI lineage: Bacteria > Pseudomonadati > Pseudomonadota > Gammaproteobacteria > Vibrionales > Vibrionaceae > Vibrio > Vibrio sp. SG41-7. The sequence continues at coordinate 2,465 of NZ_JACJFF010000192.1, forward strand.
CAAGCAGCCCAAAACGGGAACTGGAGGACGTCAGAGAAAACCCTTCACTTGCTTTCATTATTCGGAGGGTGGCCTGGTGCGTTATTGGCGCAATTCCAGTTACGGCATAAGTCGAGTAAGCAGCCCTTCAAGTTTGTTCTATGGGTTACCATCATACTAAATATTTGTGGTTTTATATGGTTACTTACAGGCGCTGAAGTCAGTTTTATAAGCAGCATTCTGAGTAGACTTTAACTCGCGTTTAACTGTTTCCAAGCGAGCTAGTAGGGTTGGATATATCTAGGTAAGTGAGCAATAAGGTCATTTACGCGTGTTCAGTGAGAATCCCGCGATTAAGCTTTATCAAGCAAAAGGTTTTACTAAGTTGTCTGAAGTGAAAGGGCTTGTTGAAATGGAGCTGCTTTTAGGATCATCATTGAGAGGGTGTCATGGATAACCGTATACGATTAAATTTTGTTAAATATACATTGCTTGAGTTCGTACTTGCTGCGTTCTTATTAGTGTCTATTTATTGGCTATTTGGTGATAACCCTCAATCACTGCCAACTATTGGGTTGATGTTCAGTGCTGTTGCGGTATTAAAAGTCGTCACGTTATGGTGGCAGTTCCGCAATCGCTCTTTTGAAATATCGAACAACCATGTCTGTTTCGATGGTCACGCTTGCGATATCAAGTTACAGGGAAATATTCTTCCTTTTGGGATCGGGTCAGTTATCAAGCTTTCCTACACAAAAGGTGCGATGCAAAAACGCAATATTTACCTTCCGAAAGGGGCAATGAACCAAGATGAATGGCAGCGTGTATTAGCTTGTCGTGCATAGTTTGGCTGTTTTAAGTGGTGTTGTGTCCCAGTCCGTATTTCGGATTTGGTTCGTGTGCTAGTATCGCTTTTTTTGCATCGAGCTAATCCATGACCAACGACCATTTCAAAGGCAAATATGAGGTTGAGCTGAAGTATCGACTTAGCTCTAAGTCTGAGTTCTTGAAAACGTTGAACCTAATACCTCATGAAGTAATGCTGCAAGACAATCAGGAATGTGATTGGTATTTCGATAGCTCTGATAGAAGCTTACAGGCTCAGAACAAAAGCTTGTGTATTCGTACTATGGAGCCGTCGGGCATCAAACTATGGATCGTAAAAGGCCCAGAGTCTGATCGATGTGAAGCGACAAACATCACTGATGCGTCGAATGCGAAGAGTATGCTAGAGAACCTGGGTTACGAAGTGATTCTTAAAGCGCAGAAAACTCGCAGTATTTATTTTGTTGGAGAGTTCCATATCACGGTCGATTCTCTTGCGGGTATTGGTGATTTTGCCGAATTTGCTATCATGACGGACGATGAGTCTAAGTTGTCTGTGTATAAAAGTGAGCTTGAGTTGTTAGCCAGTAAGTTCGGGTTGACTCAATCGGCACTACAAACTCAGTCTTATAAACAGATGTTCGAGGAAATGAACGCATAGTACAGCGCTTAAGCGTCAGGGAGAGTTATGGACACCATTATCAAACAAGCCATCGAGTTGCGAAAAGAAGAAAAGTATCAAGAGTCGCGTGACTTACTGGCAGCGCTACTCACTGATGAAAACTATGCGGCGAAAGCTCATTTACAGATTGCGTGGTCTTACGACAACCAAGGCAAAGAGCAACAGGCGATTGATCACTATGTGCAGTCTCTGTCTGGCGTGCTTTCTTCAGTAGAGCGTTTTGATGCACTGTTCGGCTTGGCGAGTACTTATCGAAGCCTTGGCCTTTATGCAGAGGCTTTAGGCTATTTCGAACAGACTATGGCTGAGTATCCTGACTCGATAGAAGTGAAACCTTTCTACGCAATGTGTTTGTACAATTTAGGTCGCCATAAAGAGGCGACATCGCTGTTACTTGAGCTTTTAGTTTCCACCACGAATAGCGAAGCGATCAAAGAGTACCAACGAGCGATCTCTTTATATGCTCAAGACTTAGATAAAACCTGGTAAACAGCCGCGTATAAAGCTCATCTGTTTGCTTAAATACGATGAGCTTAGCTTTGTGTTGCCTTCTTAGGACGAAACTTTCTGCCGTCCATGATATTCAAAGACATCAGTGTTAGGTTGGTCGCGCCTGCTATCAGTTCTAAAACCTGAACGCCATAAAACACTGAGTCGAACTCTCCTAAACTTGCCCACTGATTTAAAAAGTAAGCGGCCGGAATCAAAATAACGATCCCGTTGAACGCGATAATTGGCATGCGTTTACTCTTACGCTCAACTATTTTCCCTTTTCGTTGTTTTGCCATAGCTGCGCCGGTCGCACCAGTGATAGCAATGGCTGGGACAAGAATAAACAAGCCAGGAAAAACGATCATCGACTTGACTAGCTTCACTGATTCCAAAGTACCAAACAGTTCTACAAGCAATGTGCTGGTAAAGAATGTCGCGACACACAGTGTTGCTGTTAATGCCGCTGTTTTGTGGATTATTGGTTTCATATCATTTGCGCCTTTAATTTGGTAATATGTTGTCAATTTGGTTTAAGTCTAATTTAATGACAGCATGTTGTCAAAGTGAGTATTATGGATACGAATGGAGAAGTTTTCACAAAGATCGCACTAGAGATCTTTAAGGTCAGTGGTCTATTGAATGCTGAGGGTGACAAATTAACCGAAGAGTTAGGGTTAAGCAGTGCCAGATGGAAGGTGATGGGTGCGATCGAAAAGTCCGATGATCTGGTCACGGTTTCTCAAATTGCTCGTATTATGGGGCAAAGCAGACAAGCGACTCAGCGTGTTACGGACATCATGGTGAAAGATGGCCTGCTAACTTGGCTTGATAACCCGAATCACAAAAAAGCAAAGTTGGTTAACATGACTGAAAAGGGCAAGGAAGCGTATTCGCTATTAGATAAAAAACAGGAAGTATGGGCTGAAAGTGGCGCTGAAGGCATTGAAAGAGACGAGCTTGATAAGGCGCTAATCACTTTGAAGAAGATGGCTACCTTCTTAGATAAATAGATAAATAGATAAATAGATAAATAGATAAAT
>NZ_JACJFF010000193.1:0-5453 GCF_014164465.1 Vibrio sp. SG41-7
CTAATCCTTAAGAAGCTAAGAAGCTAAGAAGCTAAGAAGCTAAGAAGCTAAACCATTAAGCATGATGCTGGGTTTAGCTTCCAAAATAGCGTCTAAGCAGCCGTAGATGCTTCGTTTAAGACTTTTGCGCCGCGTAGCATGGCTTCGATTAATTCGCCCGCATTGAACTTCTCAAGCGCTTCATGTGCACCTACCTGATTGGCTCGGTCGACACAGATCTCACTGGACAGTGAGGTATGCAAAATACAGTAGGCATGACTCAGTGCGCTGTCATTTTGTACTTCAAACGCAAGCTCATAGCCATCGAGTCCAGGCATCTCAATATCACTCACGAGTAGATCAATTGCATTGCCAGCGCTGGCTTGGCGACGCATTAGATCGATCGCATCTAAGCCGTTATTACAAATGCTGTAAGGGATGTTGATGCTGTCTAAGGCATCTGATAGCTGTTTCCGCGCGATTAAAGAGTCATCAACCAATAAGATATTCAGCGCTTTGAGACGCTCCCTTTCTACATCGGTCAGCATTGGAATATGTGCGTTTTCATAAGCCGGGTAGATCTTAGAAAGTAATAACTCCACGTCGAGCATTTGCACGATACGATCTTCAAAACGCGTAATACCCGTCACAAACACATTACGACCCACACTGGCGGGTGGCGATTCAATACTTTTCCAATCACATTCAATGATTTTATCAATCGAACGAACCAGAAATGCCACTACTGTTCTTAAGCAATCGGTGACGATGAGCACACAATCTTGGTATTCAGCGGGTGTTATCGGTCGAAAGCCAATCGCTGCAGACATATCAATGACTGGAACGGTAAGATCGCGGATGGTCACCGTCCCAATCACGTGATGATGGGAGTATGGGATTTGAGTCATCGGCTGAAAAGGCACTATTTCTCTTACCTTAAGCGTGCCAATCGCAAAACTTTGAGTAAGGGATAATTTGAACATCAACATTCCCTGTGACTGACTCGCTTTACTGATCGGTTTGGCCATAAGTGGCTCCTACTTAATACGCGCTTAATTTATAAGGATTAATTTAAAGGGAAACAGGGGTATCGGCAAGTCACTATACGGTTTTTAGGGGCTTTAAGGCAGTTGTTTTCGGTTATAGAGTGAAGATTGACAGTTCTTGGGTTAAAATCACGCTAAACGCGCGCTGTCGATGGTTTTATGTCGACAAGTCGTTAGCGATAAACAGAATTACAACAGTCAGTTCATTAACGATGTTCTAAACCGTCGTAAGTAAACTGACCGCAACACACTGAGAATTATCATGGCAAGAACAGCAGCAGCGCTTCATATTTTGGTGAAGCACAAAGAAGTAGCAGAAGACATCATCAAGCAGCTTAAAAAAGGCGCTAAGTTTCAAACGCTAGCGAAGAAGCATTCAACGTGTCCATCTGGTAAAAAGGGCGGCGACCTAGGCGAGTTCAAAAAAGGTCAAATGGTGCCTCAGTTTGATAAGGTTTGTTTCTCTGGCGAGACGCTAGTACCACACCTTGTAAAAACAAAATTTGGCTGGCACGTCGTGAAGGTTCTTTACAGAACTTAGTCATAAATATGTGTTAGATTGAATAAAAGGAGCGTATATACGCTCCTTTTTTGTCACTTTTTTGCGCATTTTGAAGCACTACGGTTGAGTGTTCATCCCAGACGTTATGCGATAATTGGCACTACGCCCTTGACTATCCGCCGTGACTAATCGGTGGGAGGAGGAGGGTTTTTAATGAGTAACTCATATAATAAATACCATTCTTAAGGAAATTTATGCAGCTTTGCCTTTTAGCCTTTGTATTTATCTAGAAAGCTGTAAACAAGTTTGGTAGGAGAACAACATGGATAGTTCAGCTATGTTAAGCAACCCAGCGACAGATGTGATTTTGCATGCCTTTGACTGGTGCTACGCTGACGTAATGAAGAACGCCCCACTGATCCAAGAATTGGGTTATAAATCTGTTTTAGTATCACCGGCAATGAAGTCGTTACGCGGACCAAAAGGTTGTGACCGTGATTCTGGCACCCAATGGTGGCAGCGCTATCAACCACAAGATTATCGTGTGATTGATAATCAGCTTGGTGACACACAAGATTTCACTGCGATGGTGAACACGTTAAAGCAACACGGGCTTCGTACCTATGTGGACGTCGTGTTTAACCACATGGCCAATGAGTCGGGTATCCGTGGCGATTTAACGTATCCAAATCAGCAAGACATGGCGTCTTATCAAGAAGATGCTGACTATTACGAATCTATACGTTTGTTTGGCGATCTTTCTAAGCCTTTATTTGATGAAAACGACTTTGTTGAAGCGTTTGGTATCAAAAACTGGAAAGACACTTGGGAAGTGCAGAACGGACGTATTACCGGTGGAGTTAGTGACCCTGGCTTGCCAACGCTGTTAGACAACGACAATGTGGTCGCGCAGCAGAGAGCTTACTTAAAAGCCTTAAAAGAGATTGGCGTGAAAGGGTTTCGCATAGACGCAGCGAAACACATGACACTGTCACATCTACGCAAGGTGTGGACTGATGATATCTGCGAAGAAATGCACATCTTTGGCGAGATCATTACTGATGGTGGTGCGACCAAAGAAGAGTATGAGTTGTTCCTTGAGCCTTACCTCAAACACACTCGCTTAGGCGCTTACGATTTCCCTCTGTTCAATACCATCTTCAAATCCTTTGAAGAGCAGGGCAGCTTTAAGTCTTTGATCAATCCTTACTGTTTTGGTCAGGCGTTATCGAATATGCGAGCAATCACTTTTGCCGTCACTCATGATATTCCAAATAATGAAGTATTTTTGGATCACGTAATGGGTGAAGTTGACGAGCGGTTAGCTCACGCCTTTATTCTTGGTCGAGACGGCGGTGTGCCGCTTGTTTACAGTGAACTGAGTACCAGCGGCATTCTGGATCAGAACGGTCAGCCTCGTTGGCTTAACGATTGGCAAGCGCCTTACATGAAAAACATGATTCAGTTTCATAACCATGTTCATGGCGAAGCGATGCGTGTGGTTGAGGCAAATGATGATTTGCTGGTGTTTGTCCGTGGCGACAAAGGCATTGTGGTGATCAACAAGTCGAAGCGAAGTAAAACGGCATCACTGACTTGGACTGGTACAGTAACGGATTTATTGTCTGGTGCAGTGTTTGATTGTGTCGATAAGACGCTAACCATTCAGGTTAAATCTAATCAGTGCATGATGCTGACGACCAATGAGTTCGAACCTGTGATGAGTTAAGTCTGATCGGTTAGAAAGAGAAGTCGAAAAAGAAAGACCCGTTTACTAGCATCTAGTAAACGGGTCTTTTGTTTTTTAGGTTCTTGGCTGAACGTTGGTTAAGCTATGTGTTGGTTAAGCTAAGCGCTGATTAACACAAACTTCTGTTAAACCGTGAACTTGTTCAATAGTTCATCCTGTGCACGAACATTGTCAGTTTGTACCTGCATTGCCGTGTTTGCTTCTTGAGCCGCGTTGGATACTTGTGTTGAAAGGTCTTTGATCTTAACTGTGTTGTTGTTGATCTCTTCCGCTACTAAGCTCTGCTCTTCTGCTGCTGAAGCAATTTGAATATTCATAACAGAGATACGCTGAATCGCGTCACGGATGCGGTCAAGTGAAGAGTTTGCTTGTTGAGCGCGTTCAACGGCGTCAGTGGCTGTGTCTTTACTTTGATTCATCGCGTTCGATACTGAGCTTGCACCCGCTTGGAGTTGCTCGATCATGTTGCGGATTTCAGTGGTCGATTCTTGGGTACGTTGTGCCAGAGTTCGAACTTCATCGGCAACGACTGCGAAACCACGGCCTGATTCACCAGCGCGCGCCGCTTCAATCGCCGCATTCAACGCCAGTAGGTTGGTTTGGTCTGCAATATCGTTGATTACTTTAAGAATCGTTTCGATGTTGGCTGTTGCTGATTCCAGTACTTGTACTTCTGCAACCGCTTGGTCGATACGAGCTGAAAGGTTATCAATCGCTTGAGTGGTATCACTGACTACAGATGTACCGTCTAGCGTTGCTTCGTCAGCTTCACGAGCCGCTGCTGCTGCGCCTTGAGCGTTGTTCGCTACTTCTGTTGCAGTCACTGCCATCTCGTTCATTGCAGTCGCTAATTGCTCAAGCTCTTGCAGTTGGGTATTCATCGCGTTTGCTGATTCGCCTGCACCTTTAACCGTGATTTCAGTACCACGCTTAATCTCAACACCAATCGCTTTTGATTGAATGATTTGGTTTTGCAGGTTTTCAGTAAAGGTATTAAAACCTTTTGCTAGGTCAGAGAACTCTTGGTCTGTGTTGGTATCTAGGCGCTTAGTTAAGTCACCTTGACCGCTCGCCACATCTTGAATTGCTTGGTTAAGCACATCAAGTGGACGCATTAACACACGAATCAAAACAGTCAGTGCAATGATGCTGAGAATAACCGCAATCAACGAGTAGATCATTGAGCTGTTTTTCAAATCTTCAACGGTTTGGTAAGCGATCTCTTCATCAAGGATAGCACCTATGTACCAATCTTCACTTGGGATGTGAGTGAAGTTCACTAGGAACATCTTGCCGTCGACTTCAATTTCTTGAGAGCCTTCACGAATGCTTGCTTGTGGCATGTAGCTTGAGAGCATTTCGCCATCGTTTTTCGCATTCGGGTGAGCAATCGTTGTGCCGTCAGCAGTGACTAGGAATAGGTAGCCGGCATCGAACAAGTTCACTTGGTTTACCAATGTCGCAAGGTTAGTCAATTCTAGGTCGTAGAACATACCTGCCGTGAAGCGGCCGTTGTCTTTAACGGGAGTGCCCACTGATATGATGACTTTCTTGCTTGATGCATCCACATAAGGAGCGGTAACAACTAAACTGTTTTTGGATTTAGCATCAATGTACCAAGGGCGAATTCGAGGGTCGTAATCTGGACCCGCTTCCCAACCGTCATCATTTTCAATGACGAAACCGTTTGCTTCGTAACCAAAGCCAACCGCAAGGAAGCTGCTTTTAAGCTTTGGCTTTTCTAATATTTCTTTTACGTAAGTACGATCTTCAGGGTTGATCTCGATGACTTCAGTCGTCGATTGAGCCAACGCTTTCTTGGCGTTCATCTCTGATTCGACGGTATTTTTAACGCCAGAGACCATTTCTTTCAGGCTTGCATTGACGTGGTTTTCTACAGCACTTCTTACAGTGTAAAGTTGTTGTATTGAAAGCAATGATACTGTCACTAGCAGCAAGGCTGATGATGCAGCAACCACCTTATGGCTAAATTTCATTGAGTTTTCCCCTTCTCACAGACTTTGCGAAGACTAAAGTTAATCGTATTTTTGTAATACCAATTCCATTAATTAACTTACCAATCGAGTCCAATCTCTAAAGCAGAGGGATTGGACTCTGCGTTTATCTTCACAAAAACTGTTCCAAGCATTGCATACTGAGTTCACTATATCGTTAT
>NZ_JACJFF010000194.1:0-5439 GCF_014164465.1 Vibrio sp. SG41-7
ATTCAGAGAAGCCATCGAGAATTTTTGCATTGTGACTCTACCTGAGATCGCAGACTCTTTGACGTCTCGAATAAATGATAATTTTCAAGTGCTCAAGCCCGCATCTTCAAGTTGATTGGGTATATATAACGAAACCCTGCTGACTATTACGTCCCCCACAGCTTTAGAAAATAATTTACATTTTTTTAAACTGATACGTAATCGTTTGCCTTTAAATCCCTACAATGCTTGCTATGTTTCTGGAGAAATAAATGCAAAATAACACCCTATGGTTCAATGGCCTTTCCATGGAAGATGTCGACAAAGTCGGCGGTAAGAATGCTTCACTTGGCGAGATGGTTTCTAACCTAGCCAACGCTGGCGTATCAGTACCTAATGGTTTTGCTACCACATCTTATGCGTTTAATAACTTTCTTGACTACAAAGGTCTTGATGAGCGCATTCACCAACTCCTTGATGAACTTGATGTTGAAGACGTTGACGCACTGCGTAAGACAGGTGCAACGATTCGACAATGGGTTCTAGACGCACCCTTCCCAGAATCACTAGAGCAAGACATCCGTGATAACTACCGCGAACTGATTGAAGGCAACGAAGAATTGTCTGTAGCGGTTCGTTCATCTGCAACAGCTGAAGACCTTCCAGATGCTTCTTTTGCAGGCCAACAAGAAACCTTCCTTAACGTGAAAGGGATCGATGCGGTTATCGAAGCAACGAAACACGTGTTCGCTTCTCTGTTTAACGACCGTGCTATCTCTTACCGAGTACACCAAGGCTTTGATCACCGTGGCATTTCATTGTCTGCGGGCATCCAGCGTATGGTTCGCTCAGACAAAGCTTCTTCAGGTGTGATGTTCACGCTTGATACTGAGTCAGGTTTCGACCAAGTAGTGTTCATCACCTCTTCTTGGGGCCTAGGTGAAATGGTTGTACAAGGCGCAGTGAACCCTGATGAATTCTACGTTCACAAGCCAATGCTAGAAGCGGGTCACTACCCCGTTGTTAAAAAGACATTTGGTTCTAAGTTGATCAAGATGATCTACTCAACCAACCAAGAGATCGGTAAACAAGTTGATATCATCGACACCGATACTCAAGAGCGTAACGAGTTCTCTCTGAACGATGAAGAGATCAAAGAACTAGCGAAACAAGCGATGATCATCGAGAAGCACTACCAACGTCCGATGGACATTGAGTGGGCAAAAGATGGCATCGACGGCAAGCTTTACATCGTCCAAGCTCGTCCTGAAACCGTATGTTCTCAAAGCGACCAAAACGTTATTGAGCGTTACGAGCTAAACAACAAGGCGGATGTCTTGGTTGAAGGCCGTGCTATCGGTCAACGTATCGGCTCTGGCCCTGTTCGCTTGGTTGACTCTCTAGACCAAATGTCACTGGTTCAAGAAGGTGACGTACTGGTAACAGACATGACAGACCCAGACTGGGAACCTGTGATGAAGAAAGCGTCTGCGATTGTGACTAACCGTGGTGGCCGTACTTGTCACGCAGCAATCATTGCTCGCGAGCTAGGCATTCCTGCCATTGTTGGTTGTGGTACCGCGACAAGCAGTCTGAATGACGGCGACACCGTAACAGTGTCGTGTTCTGAAGGTGAAACAGGATACGTTTACCAAGGCGAACTCGATTTCGAGATCAAACGTTCTGAGGTTGATGAGCTACCAATGCTGCCAACTAAAGTAATGATGAACGTGGGTAACCCAGATCGTGCCTTCGACTTCGCTCAAATCCCGAACGAAGGTGTTGGCCTTGCTCGCCTTGAATTCATCATCAACAAGATGATTGGTATTCACCCTAAAGCTCTGTTGAACTTCGATGAGCAAACGGATGAGATCAAAGCTGAAATCAACCAGCGTATTCGTGGCTACAAAGATCCTATCGATTTCTACGTAAGCAAGCTAACAGAAGGCATCGCGACTATCGCTTCTGCATTCTGGCCTAAGCGTGTGATCGTACGTATGTCTGACTTCAAGTCGAACGAATACAGCAACCTTGTTGGCGGTAAAACGTTTGAACCACATGAAGAGAACCCAATGCTGGGCTTCCGTGGTGCATCTCGTTACATCTCTCCAGTATTTGAAGACTGTTTCGAGCTTGAAACTCAAGCGCTGAAGCGTGTTCGTAACGAGATGGGACTGAAGAACGTTGAAATCATGATCCCATTCGTTCGTACTCCGAGCGAAGCGGCATCGGTTATCGATATTCTGGCTAAGTTTAACCTACGTCGTGGCGACCAAGGTCTGAAAGTCATCATGATGTGTGAGCTTCCATCCAATGCGATTTTGGCTGAGGAGTTCTTGAAGTACTTCGATGGCTTCTCGATCGGTTCAAACGACATGACCCAACTGACACTTGGTCTAGACCGAGATTCAGGTGACGTTGCTCACTTATTTGACGAACGTAACCCAGCGGTGAAAGCGATGCTGAAAATGGCAATCGATGCAGCAGCTAAAGCGGGTAAATACGTAGGTATTTGTGGCCAAGGCCCATCTGACCATGACGACCTAGCGGAGTGGTTGATGGAACAAGGCATCAGCTCGGTTTCACTAAACCCAGATACGGTTATCGACACGTGGTTGAAGCTTGGTAACGTTGCAAACAAGTAACGCTTAGCGCCAACAAGTAGATATAACAGAAAGTAGATATAACAAAGCCAGTCATCGCGACTGGCTTTTTTGTTCACCGAAAGCCAACAAAGATAACCTGCCTAGCATAACAAACATTGGTATCGCGCTGACCTTACGTTATCCTTTATACAATTCTTCATTGACAGGTTTGTCACCAATACAAACCTAACTTCAAGACCGATAAGAGCGTTATGAATTCTACTACCGCAACTCCCTCGCCTTCTCTTGGCCGACAACTCTATACAATGACATGGCCAATGCTATTTGGGGTACTTTCCCTAATGAGCTTCCAGCTTGTCGACAGTGCTTTTATTGGCCAACTGGGCGTGCTACCGCTCGCTGTTCAGGGTTTCACACTTCCTATACAGATGATCATCATCGGTATTCAGGTCGGGTTAGGTATCGCGACGACCGCGGTAATCGCGAGAGCCATCGGCGCGAATGAAACGCGCTACGCTAAGCAGCTTGGTGGATTAGTGATTGCGATGGGCAGCGTGAGTGTCGCGCTTTTCTCCGTCATCATCTATCTGCTGCGAGGGCCAATTTTACAATTGTTGGATGCGCCACCGACGGTATTACCGATCATTGATTCTTATTGGGTCTATTGGCTAGCCAGCTCTTGGACAGGTGCACTGCTCTACTTTTTCTACAGTGTGTGTCGTGCCAATGGTAATACCATGCTGCCCGGTTCAATGATGATCGCGACCAGTATCATCAACTTAATATTGGACCCGATTTTCATCTTTACGCTCGACATGGGCATCAATGGAGCCGCCATTGCGACCATCTTGGCGTTCGGTGCGGGTATCTTTATCGTTGCACCAAAGGTCACCAAGAAGCATTGGATGACCTTCGACTGGCACGACCTCGACATCAGCAAGAGTGTTCGCTCCATTGGTAACATCATGGGGCCTGCGATGATCAGTCAGCTGCTGCCACCTGTTTCATCCATGTTCGCCACTAAGCTGCTTGCTGGCTATGGCACAGCTGCCGTAGCAGCTTGGGCATTGGGTTCACGTTTTGAATTCTTCTCGATTGTCGCTGTGCTAGCACTAACGATGTCGATGCCTCCGATGATTGGCCGCATGTTGGGAGAGAACAATCTCGAAAACATACGTAAGCTCGTTAAGATTGCGGTGATGTTCGTATTGGGTTTCCAATTGGTGATTGCACTGGTGACTTGGTTATTCTCAGGCGGACTGGCAAGCCTAATGACCAGTGAAAGCGAAGTCTCGACGATTTTAAACTATCACCTACTGATCGTACCTATTAGCTTAGGGCCATTAGGAATCTGTATGCTAATGGTTTCCGTATCTAACGCTCTGGGCAAGCCCTACACCGCCTTGACGATTTCAGCGCTGCGCCTGTTCGCCTTCTTCTTACCTTGCTTGTGGGTTGGCTCTCAGCTTGCGGGTATTGAAGGCCTATTCTGGGGCGCAATGGCAGGTAATGTGCTTGCCGGCACCTGTGCATGGTTTATGTACCAACGAGCACTTGGGCAAGTCGAGGCTAAGCTAGCCAAATAGGCAATTCGGGAGCTCATCAACCAAGCAATCTCTAAAGAACATTTAATTCGACATCAAAGCAGAGCGATTGAGCTCTGCTTTTTAGATAAGCTACAATCTTATAGTTCATCTGATGGAAGAACAAAGTCGACATATAACGCAAAATTTCCGATTCCAGAAGCTTTAATACCATCCAAGTCTAAATCATTTGTCGAATAGATCATGGAAGAAACCCCCATGTTGCTTAGTTCTATCGCCTTCTTATACTCACTCCCAAGCGAGCCAAGGTTATCACCCCGATACGTCACAGCCTTAATTTTATTTAAATCAATCCAATCAAGAATAAATGGTGTATTTAGATCTATATTTAATGCGACATTATTAAAACCTAAATCTATTGCTTCATTATATTTATCTATACTGAATACTTCGATAATAGATTTATCTTTATCTATTATATATCTTGAAAGCAAGACAAGATTTTTTATTTTATCCGTAACTAACACCACGTCATTTTTATCTAGAATATCAATAGCTGTAGATATATTTAATGTTTTATATTTATCATAAATTATCTTTGATTCAAATTCTTTAGAACTAATAGACCCAGTATTATTAGAATTTGTCATTTCGTGAAAAGTCTTCCAATCATGAACAGCAACAATCCTTCCATCCGATGAGATAAGTAGATCTAACTCTACCATCTTGAATCCATGTTCAATTGATTGCTCCATCGCTTCTAACGAGTTTGTATATTTTAATCCGTTGATTCCCCCACCGGCATGTGCGATCAAACCACCAGAATTACCGATAATATTAGGTATGTTATTATGTTCATTTGGGTATGCCTTTACATTGCCTCTCCATACATCAATGACTACACTCATCGAAGGGCCGATAACAAAAGCTACCCAAAAACATATGAGAACTAGACAAAATATTGATATTAAGACTCTGATTCCTTTAAGTATCATGACATTTTACCTGTTGAGAACTGGGGCTGATGATAATGTGTGGTTTACCCTGTCAATATTGAGTTTAAACATGTTATGTATAGCAACTATAATAGCATTTGTCGGTAATAGATTCGTATTTCTTCTTCTCACGGTAATAATGACTTTTGATTTCTACTTAAGATTAAACTCTCTAAGCTTAGACTTAGGTGCATAGGCATCTACACAGATTGTTCGCATATTGAGCAATTAATTTGATTAAGGGAACTGATCCTAGGATCAATGATCAAGAGAGTTAACTATTCTTTAACTTGTACTGATTATGACTCTTTTCGA
>NZ_JACJFF010000195.1:0-5406 GCF_014164465.1 Vibrio sp. SG41-7
CAACTGCTGATAATTCATGGTAGTACTGCTTGTTTCTTTGGCGAGAAGAGCGTACCACTTTCGGCAGTTGGCTTTCTCTTCTACACCTTTCCATGAATGTCGCAGTTATTATCTGAAATCGGGTCCAATTAGCGTTAGTAGGATTGAAAAGAGCCTTTCTGATTTCTTTATCTTGATACAATCTGTCAGAGTTATGCAGGCTAGTTAAAACGACTTCTATAGCGGGCTGATTTTCTTCTTTTATCGCTGCCAACTTTTCTGCCTCACATTCATGAGTAACTGTAATTTCAATAAATAGCGAGCGATGTTTTACCCTTCCATGGCTATCAATTCGATACTTGTGCCAAGAATATTCGTTTTGCACAGAATCAAACCAAACCTTTGCTGTTGGGTACTTTATCTCTTCTCCAATAAGAACCGTGTCGTCGAGTAGAATTATTTCAGGTGTGTATGTGAATTCAGGTAATACAATGCATTGTTCTGATTCTAATAGCTGTTGTGCATATTGATGAAGGTAAGTCATTGCTTCATAGTCAAAGCAATCAGTCTCAATCGCATGAGCGAAATGCGGACGCTTTTTTTGACCTTTGTTTTTAGCAATGAGTTGTTTTCCACAACTGGGGCAAATGCAGTCACAAGCTAAACCATTAAGGACGTTTTTGACGTGGTGTATTTTTCCATTTTTTAGACCAAACGGTATAAGCATGTAAGTTCCCTCGAGAGACTAACCAAATATTATCGTACTTATATCCAATAGCATACAAAACCTAACGCACTACACCTAACTGCTTACCAACATAAATATGAAAGTGGCTCCAATGAAGAAAATTATCGGAATCCATCAATCTCCTTTCAGCATATCGAAGAAGATCTGTCTCGACTCAGGTGTGTTGTCTCTATGAGTTTCGTATTTTACATGCGTATTTGCATCAATAGCTTTTGATAGCTTGATGCTCCATAGTGCTTTCATTTGATTCGGTACAATTGAATATCGGACATCGATAATACGTAGCTCGTCTGTTGGGTCCTGAGCAATGTAACCATTTGAAAACCAGCGGAAGCGCTCAATGTCTTTGGCTTGTTGAGAATCAGGGTCAAGCCAAGGCAAATCCCTGCTAACATTCAGTTTCGTAATCGACTCTCCGGGATATACGTTTACCGATGTGCCAACCCGCACTGCGTCTACATGATATTGAGCCTCTGTTTCGTACACCACTTTCCATACCAAGATATTAGCAAAGCTTGGTTTTGCCTCTAATCGAATCGGTGTGTGTTGTCTTTGATCCGCTAATTGCCACCCAACCGCCTCTGCCCTGTCTCGCTGAATCATCCCTAATGTTGGATAGATTAGAGCCCAAGCAAATGCGACACGCGCCAGCCAAGGCGCTCGTTTCAACGTTGTAAACACAAGTAAAATTAAGATGGGAAGCGTATAAACAGGATCGATGATTGATATGGTATTCCAAGCAAAACGCGCGTTGGTGAAAGGCCAAAGTAACTGCGTGCCATAAGTGGTACAAGCGTCTAACAGTGCATGAGTGCCATAACCCAGAGCGCAAAACAGCCAACTTTGTTTGAAAGTAAGCCCACGTCTTTTTGCAATCAGGTGATGCAGAACCAAGGCACAGATCAAACTGCCAATGGGGATAAAGAAGAGTGAATGGGTAAATTGTCGATGAAACTCCAAAGCCAACAAAGGGTCACTTTGAGACTTAATAAGTGCATCTAAATCTGGAGCCAACCCAGAGAGCAGACCTAATACCCCAGCAACAACCAAATGTTGTTTTTTGCTGGCCGATTGTGACAAAGAAGCGCCTAACACGCCCTGCGTTAAAGGATCCATAAATCACTCATTGATAGCATTCCGTTGAATCAAACAAGATACATTTAGCTATAGCAGTGGATTGTTCATAACTAAACTATTTTATCAATATACTCATGTACATAGCTGTATAAGCATAGACCGACAAACAAAAAAAGAGCAGTTATGAAACTGCCCTTTTCTAATTATTGGTGGTTGATCAATTTATTCGTTTTTGTTCTATATATTCACACTTGAACGGTCTTCAATTAACGAGCAACCATGCTTGCTGCGATAACCACCAGCAGTATTGAGAAGATTTTCTTAATCGTCGGAACAGGTAAATGGTTGGTCGCTTTTGCGCCTAAAGGAGCCGTAAACCAAGACGTGCACACAATACCCAACAGCGCAGGCAGATAAACAAACCCAGCAAAACCGTCTGATAGAGCAAAGTGGCTGCTACCTGAACTGATGTAACCTATCGAACCAAATAGCGCGATCACAATGCCACAAGCCGACGCGCAGCCAATAGCCTTTTTCATATCGACAGAGAAGAACGTTAATAGCGGAACCAGCAATGCACCACCACCAATGCCTATCATGGCAGACAAGCCACCCGTAATGGTTGTCAGCACCGTTAGCACGCCCTTGTTTGGCAGTTTTCGTTCCTTAGGTGCATCATTTTTACTGCTTAAGAACATCTTGATCGCAATAAGAACCACACTCACGGCGAACACAATACGAACGATTTTTTCCGGTAACAGAGCTGCCATAAAGCCACTAACCAGTGCACCCAGAGCAACACCGAGCATGATCCAAGGCGCCAGATCCCAAGGCACGTTGCCATTCTTGTGGTGAGCAAGTGCAGAAGAAGTTGAGGTGAACAGTATCGATGCCAACGAGGTAGCGATGGCCGCAACAACCACTTGATCCGCAGGTAGAATCTCTAAGTGAAGTAAAATGCTGCTTAGCACCGGAACAATGATCAGCCCTCCGCCAATCCCCAAAAGCCCGGCAAGAAAACCAACACCACTGCCTAATAATGCACAGTATAAAATCAACAACAGCAATTCACTCATTTCATCCATCTCTTAATTAAATTAATCATCTTAAATAACACACTATTAATGTGGTTATATTTCCTTCAAGATAATTAATATAACTGACACCGGATTAAATATTCAAACAGAATAGATCATGAATATTCCTCATGTTCAATGTGAAGTAATACCATTGTTAATGGTGAACCTATCAACGTATAAAAACCTTAAGCGATTAACTTTATACGACATTAATTCTGCTAAGCATTAATGTCAGACAGCATAGCCTTCGATTCTTAATCCGGTCACAAGCAAAAAATAAAAGCCGTTTTAATACTAAAGACCGAGAGAATCAGAAAACAAATTGGGATACTAAATCAGCATGAATAAAGAATTTAATTTTACGATTAAGAGCATTAGCCTCGACGAAAACTACCAGCCTGCAGACAGCACGCGTATCACAACCAACTTTGCTAACCTGGCTAGAGGCGACAGCCGCCAAGCGAACTTGCGTAATGCGCTACAAATGATCGATAACAGTTTCAACGCGTTAGCACACTGGGACAATCCTAAGGGCGACCGTTACTCTGTTGAGCTTGAAATCATTTCTGTTGATATGGACATTGAAAGCAACGGTGAAGCATTCCCTTCAATTGAAGTGCTGAAAACCAATATTCTAGACCGTAAAACCAACGAGCGTATTGAAGGCATTATCGGAAATAACTTCTCTTCTTATGTTCGAGATTATGACTTTAGCGTACGTCTATTGGATCATAATAAAGGCCAAGATAAATTCAGCATTCCAGAAGATTTTGGTGATTTACACGGCAAGCTTTTTAAATATTTCGTTAACTCTGACGCTTACAAAAAGAACTTTAATAAGCCACCTGTTATTTGCTTAAGCGTGTCAGATAATAAAACCTATTACCGCACTGAAAACCAACACCCAGTATTAGGTTTTGAATACCAACCGAATGAGTCTTCTTTAACTGAGCAATATTTTAAGAAGATGGGCTTACAGGTTCGTTATTTCATGCCGCCAAACAGTGTTGCACCTTTGGCTTTCTATTTCTTTGGTGATCTGCTGAACGATTACTCGAACCTAGAGCTTATCAGCACCATCAGTACCATGGGCACGTTCCAGAAAATCTACCGTCCTGAGATTTATAACGCGAACGCGGTTGCAGGCAACTGTTACCAACCAAACTTGAAAAACTTGGATCACTCGCTGACTCAAATCGTGTACGACCGTGAAGAACGAAGCCAACTAGCGGTTGAACAAGGTAAATTCGCAGAAGAGAATTTCATTAAGCCATACCAATCAGTTCTAGAGAACTGGTCGGCAAATTACGCACTTTAATCGTCTATTGCGCTCTCAAACCACCCAAGGATAGGCAGTATTATTATGAAAACACTATTACCGACTTCAACAGCGGGCAGCTTGCCGAAACCGTCTTGGCTTGCACAACCAGAGACGCTTTGGTCGCCATGGAAACTTCAAGGCGATGAACTCACAGATGGCAAACAAGATGCGCTGCGTGTCTCTCTGCACGAGCAGCAGCAAGCAGGCATTGATATTGTGAGTGACGGTGAGCAAACACGTCAGCACTTTGTAACGACCTTCATTGAACACTTGAATGGCGTTGATTTTGAAAAGCGTGAAACCGTTAAAATCCGCGACCGTTACGATGCAAGTGTACCGACAGTCGTTGGCCCTGTTTCTCGTCAGAAATCCGTGTTTGTCGAAGATGCGAAATTCTTACGTCAGCAAACCGACCAACCTATTAAATGGGCTCTGCCGGGGCCTATGACGATGATAGATACGCTTTACGATGCGCATTACCAAAGCCGTGAAAAACTGGCGTGGGAATTTGCGAAGATCCTCAACGAGGAAGCGAAAGAGTTAGAAGCTGCAGGCGTTGATATTATTCAGTTCGATGAACCTGCGTTTAACGTGTTTTTTGATGAAGTGAATGATTGGGGCATCGCGTGCTTAGAAAGAGCCATTGAAGGGCTTAAGTGCGAAACAGCAGTGCATATTTGTTATGGCTACGGCATTAAAGCGAATACGGATTGGAAAAAAACGTTAGGCACCGAGTGGCGCCAATACGAAGAAGTGTTTCCTAAGCTGCAGCAATCGAATATCGATATCATCTCTTTAGAGTGTCACAACTCTCATGTACCTCTTGAGCTACTTGAACTGGTACGAGGTAAGAAAGTGATGGTCGGTGCGATCGATGTGGCTACCGATTCCATTGAAACACCAGAAGAAGTGGCTAACACTCTACGAGAAACACTTAAGTACGTTGATGCAGACAAGCTCTACCCTTGCACTAACTGCGGCATGGCACCCCTACCTCGCGAAATTGCCTCAGCGAAGCTTAATGCGCTCAGTGCTGGCGCAGAGATCGTTCGTAAAGAGCTTTCAGCGTAACGCTTTCCTTAAGAACAAAAGTTATCCCCTGAAGCCTAAGTATCACATCGATGCTTAGGCTTCCGTACTCTTCTCAACTTCCACTCTCTATTTATCTATTTATCTATTTATCTATTTATCTATTTATCTAT